>NZ_JACJFD010000007.1:131629-155080 GCF_014164415.1 Pseudoalteromonas sp. SG43-1
AAACACTAGAAAGTGAGTTGCCATTTACCCCCGAAGAATTACAAGGTGATGATTTAGACGGTGAGGCGCAGGGAGTCGCTTCCAGCCAAGCTGAGCAGGACTTATCAAATGCGCTTTCTGAAAATAATGATTTAGATAGTTTAGAAGACGATTTTGATGATGAAATTTTAATTGAAGACGATTTTTCTGACTTAGATGTTGAGTTTGACGAAGATATTTTAGAGCAAGCGCTAACTGATGAGTTATCAGACGAGCAGCAAGAGCAAACAAATGCAGAGCGCGAAGCACAGTTAACAAACTCAGATGAAGCAGGTAGCACTAATATTAGCTCTGACGATGAACTTGATGAAGAGTTTATGTCAAATTTGACGCAAACTGATTTTGATTCATTACTTAGTGAGTTAGCGGAGCCTGAAGAATTAAGTGCTGAGGATAGCAGTGAATTTGATGTCGACTTTGACAGCTTGCTAAAAGAAGACTTAGAGGAAGATGACTCATTAACTACAAAAGAGCCACTTGTTGAAAGTAGTGATATTGAGCAACTTGATAATGATGAATTTGTAGATATAGATTCATTATTAGAAGAAAGTGAAGAGGCTGAACTTGAACACGAACCTTACACCGACGTTAATATGGATGTCGGTTTGAGTGAGTTTGATGCATTACTTGCTGGTGATAACCCAACCGATGTTGATGCTGAAAGTGGTGGTTATTCAGCTAAACTAGATTTAGCGCGTGCTTATATTGAAATTGATGATTTTGATTCTGCGCTCAAGGTCATTGAGGATGTCATCAACAAAGGCCCAGAAGAAGTTCAAGAAGAGGCACTTAGTTTAAAAGCGAAACTAAAATAACAAATTGTTAAAAAAACCCTTAATTGGTTATTCTAATTAAGGGTTTTTTTATGGATGTTAGTTTAATTATAACAAGGGAAAGCAACGCATTAACGAAGTGAATTTTATAGTATGTAATTGTTATAAAAGAATAATTTACATCGTAATTATTAAGTTATTTGATTCATTGAAATGATCATGTTTTTAATAAAAAGGGTATTACCGCACACCTCCTTTTATTGCGTCGAGAGATAGCATAAAATGCCGTGTTCATTAGCACAGTAGGTAAAGCAGTAATTATGCGAGTAGCACTTGGAGTTGAATACAACGGCGTACGCTATAGTGGGTGGCAACGTCAATCACATGTAAATAGCGTACAACAAGAAGTAGAAAAGGCATTGTCGCGTATTTGTAATCACCCAGTTGAAGTAGTATGTGCGGGGCGAACTGATGCGGGTGTGCACGGTACAGGTCAAATAATACATTTTGAAACTGAAGCTTCGCGTGACATGGTCGCATTTACAATGGGTATGAATACCTTATTGCCTAAAGATATTGCTATTCGCTTTGCACAACCAGTTGCTGTCGATTTTCATGCTCGTTTTAGTGCAACCGCTCGCCGATACCGCTATATTATTTATAACTCTCCTTTTCGAGGAGCAGTGTTAAACGAAGGGGTTACGCATTTTCATCACCCATTAGATGAAGTTAAAATGCAGGAAGCCTGTCAGTATTTGATCGGGACACACGATTTTACATCTTTTCGAGCGATCCATTGTCAAGCAAATACACCGACTCGCACTATTCATCATTTATCGGTACAGCGCCAAGGGTGTTACGTTATTATTGATATTAAGGCGAATGCGTTCTTGCATCACATGGTACGTAATATAACGGGGAGCTTGATGGATATTGGCATACATAAGCAACAGCCCATTTGGTTGAAAGAATTACTTGATTGTAAAGAGCGTGCTAAAGCAAGTGCTACAGCTAAAGCTGCAGGTTTATACTTGGTTGATGTCGATTATCCTGAAGAGTTTAATATTCCTAAAATGCCTTTAGGTCCATTGTTTTTACCTGACGCTGAAATTTAGTTATGGTTGCCGTTAGTGTTTTTTATGAACACTTTTAACTACTAAGACCAGTTTTTTATACCGCGTTAGTGTAATTCATGTTTTAATTGAAAAAATTTGTCTGCTAATTGCTATTGGCAGGCTCGCGACACAGAACAGCATTAAGAGAGTTGCAAATGAGTTGGCTAGAAAAAATCTTACCTAAAACGACAAAATCATCAGGTCGTAAAGAAATCCCAGAAGGTGTTTGGGCTAAGTGCACATCGTGTGATTCAATTTTATATAAAGCTGAATTAGAAAAGTCATTAAACGTATGTCCTAAGTGTGACCACCACATGCGTGTTAGTGGCCGTAAGCGCCTGGAGCACTTTTTAGATGAAGGTGACCGTCAAGAGCTTGGCACACAACATGAGCCTAAAGACATTCTTAAGTTTAAAGATTCTAAAAAATACTCTGATCGTATCAGTGCAGCCCAAAAAGCAAGTGGTGAAAAAGATGCACTTGTAGCTATGAAAGGCCGATTAAAAGGTATTCCAGTTGCAGCAGTAGCATTTGAGTTCTCGTTTATGGGTGGTTCAATGGCTTCTGTTGTTGGCGCTCGCTTTGTTGATGCTGTTGATCAATGTTTAGAGCATAACATGCCGCTTATTTGTTTTTCTGCATCAGGCGGTGCACGCATGCAAGAAGCGCTTATGTCGCTTATGCAAATGGCTAAAACAAGTGCTGCACTTGCAAAAATGACTGAAAAAGGTCTTCCGTTTATTTCAGTCATGACTGACCCAACTATGGGTGGTGTATCTGCATCACTTGCTATGCTGGGCGATATTAACGTTGCAGAACCTAAAGCATTAATTGGTTTTGCGGGTCCTCGTGTTATTGAGCAAACTGTTCGCGAAACATTACCTGAAGGCTTTCAGCGTAGTGAATTTTTGCTTGAACACGGTGCAATTGACATGATTATTGACCGCCGTGAAATGCGCGATACCCTTGCACGCATTTTAGCTAAATTTATGAACTTGCCTTCTACGGAACAAGAGCATAGAGTAGCGTAAATTTCAGCTTTACTGATTACACGCTATGACAAAAAAAATTCCTAGCCAATCATCAAGCCTTGATGATTGGCTTTTTTATTTAGAAAGTGTTCACCCAGCTAACATTGCTATGGGCTTAGAACGAGTTGCTAATGTTGCTAACAATATTGGCCTGTTAAACACTCCAAGTAAAATTATTCTTATTGCCGGTACAAACGGTAAGGGCACCACAGCACGCTGCTTAGAGTCGCTATTGCTAGCGCAAGGTTTCAATGTGGGTACTTACGCATCTCCACATTTAATTCGTTATAACGAGCGTGTACGAGTTAATGGGGAAGAATTGGCAGACCAATTTCATATAGATGCTTTTCACCAGCTTGAGCAAGGCCGTAAAGACACTGCTCTGACTTATTTTGAATATGGTACTTTGGGGGCGTTGGCAATTTTTAAACGCTGTAACGTCGATTATGTATTACTAGAGGTTGGTTTAGGTGGGCGCTTTGACGCCACAAATATAGTCACTCCCTTTGCAAGCGTGATCACCACTATAGACTTAGACCATAAAGAGTACTTAGGTGATACCCGTGAGTTAGTGGCTTATGATAAAGCCGGTATTTTTCGTGAAAATACGCCCGCTATTATAGGGGATTTAAATATTCCTCACACAATGACTGATTACGGCAAAGAAATTAATGCCAACATGACGCTGTCGGGCAGTGACTTTATTTTTAAAGAAAATGCTGAGAGCTTTAATTGGCAATATAAAGAACATAATCTTGAAATAGATAAGCCTGCAATACCGTGTCAAAATGCAGCTACCGCATTAACTACGCTAAGTGTTTTAAACTTATTACCTAGTGAATCAATTATACGAAGTTGTTTAGCTAATTTAGTTGTCGAAGGGCGCTTTCAACAGTTAAGTGTTGAGCCTTTAGTCTTTACCGACGTAGCACACAACCCTGAGTCGGCGCGTTATTTAGCCAATAAGTTATCAAGCTATAAAGATAAAGGCTTTAAAATTCATGCATTAGCCGCTATGCTTGCTGATAAAGATAAAGCGGGTGTATTTAAAGAAGTAAGTCACTTGGTCGATGAGTGGTCATTAGCGAGCTTAAGTGGCCCGCGAGGCGACACTGCAAGTAATTTACAAAATGCACTGCACGAATTGTCTCATCATAATACTATTAATAGCTATGATAGTGTGGCACAAGCACTGAATGTAATTTTACCAGAACAACAAAGTGATACTATGTTGATTATATTTGGTTCATTTTTTACAGTTGCTGGCGCTATTAATTACTTTAAAAAATAGAGAGGATGTCGGTGAACTCAAGTTTTATTAATCGCTTAGTCGGAACAAGTATAGTGGTGATCGCAGCAATTGTGTTTATCCCTAATATACTCGATGGCGAAAAAGTGCATTATAAAGAAGGCTTTAAAGCGATCCCAGACCGCCCTGAGTTCAAAACAATCGATCTTCAAGAGTCAATTGATGAAAATATGGCTAATGCTGAGCCACTAAAGCAAGATGAAATTGAAGACATTCAAGCTGACGATGAAGCTTTTGAGCAGCAAAGCGCGATGGATGAGAGTGATTACGCTGTGGAAGATAAAGTTGTTGAAGCAACTATAGAACCCAAAGCTACACCAATTACAAAAGCGCCTGTTCAAGCTAAGCCAGAGCCAATTGCACCACGTAAAAGTGATGAAAACCTAACGAATATGGCCTATGTTATTCAATTAGGTAGTTTTTCACATGTTGCAAACGTTAAAGCATTACAGGCTAAATTAAAGGCTGAAGGGTTTAAAACGTTTACTAAACCGATTAAAACCCCAAATGGGACACTAACCAAAGTATTTGTTGGTCCTTCGCTTGATAAAAGTGAATTACAAAAGCAGCTCCCCCAGCTCAAAGAGCTTACTAAATTAAATGGTAAAGTTACGCAGTACGAAGTAACAAAATAATTTTAAAAAGGCTTGTATAACAAGCCTTTTTTTTATTTATTTATATTTTTTTTATCATTATCTTTATCTCACAATACCTAGACTAGAATGTTAATTTTTTGTATTAACTACAACCCAGTAATCTCCCGTTTAAACTTGCATACTAACGATGTTTGGGTATAGAATGCGCCCCAAATTAGCGACTAATTGGTTCTTATGATCTGGGTTGATTACGCCATTATTGGCATCATTGTATTGTCTACCATCATCGGTTTAATACGCGGCTTTGTAAAAGAAGCAATGTCATTAGCTGTATGGGCTGGCGCCTTTATCATCTCTAGCTTATTTTACCAATATTTAGCTTCCTTCCTAACAACCATTTCTGAACCCCTTTTAAGAAATGCGGCGGCCATAGCCATATTATTCTTTGCGACGCTACTGTTAGGCGGTTTACTAAACTACATTTTAGGTGAACTTGTACATCGTACTGGTTTATCGGGTACCGACCGTGTTTTTGGCATAGTGTTTGGTGCTCTACGAGGCGTGTTGGTCGTGAGCGCGTTACTCTTCTTTCTTGATGCTTTTACTGGTGCACCCAATACGCACTGGTGGGGCAATTCTATTTTGATTCCAGAATTTGGCTTTGTTGTTGAATGGTTCTTTTCGTACCTAGAAAACAACTCGAGCTTTTTAAATTCAGTAAACCGTTAATCGGCGAGGATAAATTACATGTGTGGTATCGTTGGAATAGTCGGAACATCCCCTGTCAATCAGGCGATTTATGATGGCTTAACTGTTTTGCAGCACCGTGGTCAAGATGCCGCGGGTATCATTACCATTGAGAATAATACGTTCAGCTTACGCAAAGCAAATGGCTTAGTGAAAGATGCCTTTCACACTCGTCATATGAAACGACTACAAGGTACGATTGGTCTTGGCCATGTGCGCTATCCTACAGCAGGGTCTTCAAGCTCATCTGAAGCACAGCCTTTTTATGTTAACTCACCGTTTGGTATAGCGCTTGCCCATAATGGTAACCTTACTAATGCAGAAGCTTTAAAAGAGCAGTTATTCTCAGAAGCACGTCGTCATGTAAATACAACATCTGATTCAGAAATCTTACTCAACATCATGGCACATGAACTAAGTAAATCTGATAAGTTGCATTTAGACCCTGAAGATATATTTACTGCGGTAACCGAGGTAAATAATAAAGTAAGCGGTGGTTATGCAACAATTGCTATGATTATTGGTCACGGCATTGTTGCTTTTCGTGACCCTAATGGTATCCGTCCACTTGTATTTGGTAAACGTGAGACTGCAAAAGGCACTGAGTACATGTTCGCTTCAGAAAGCGTTGCGTTAAAACCGGATGGTTTTGAGTTTGTACGTGATGTTGCCCCTGGTGAAGCTATATATGTTACAGAAGAAGGTGAATTTCATTCACTTAGTTGTGCAGATAAAGCATCTTACTCGCCGTGTATTTTTGAATTTGTTTATTTTGCTCGACCTGATTCAACAATAGACCGTATGTCTGTGTACGCAACACGCGTAAACATGGGCACAAAACTAGGTGAAAAAATTGCACGCGAATGGGCTGATAAAGACATTGATGTAGTTATCCCAATCCCAGAAACTTCATGCGATGTAGCACTGGAAATTGCACGTGTGCTTGATTTACCGTATCGTCAAGGTTTTGTTAAAAACCGTTATATCGGTCGTACATTTATCATGCCTGGCCAAGAGATGCGTAAAAAATCAGTGCGTCAAAAGCTAAACGCAATTGATCGCGAGTTTAAAGGTAAAAACGTATTATTGGTTGATGACTCAATTGTTCGTGGTACAACATCAGCACAAATTGTTGAAATGGCTCGAGAGTCTGGTGCTAAAAATGTTTACTTTGCATCCGCAGCGCCTGAAATACGCTTCCCTAATGTGTACGGTATTGATATGCCTTCAGCAGCTGAGCTTATTGCTCACGGACGTGAAGTTGAAGATATTAATGCAAGTATTGGTTCTGACGGTTTAATCTTTCAATCGTTAAAAGATTTAATAGCTGCGGTTAGCCAAGAAAACCCTGAAATTACTAAGTTCGAAACCTCTGTATTTGATGGGCAATATATTACAGGCGATATTGATCAAAACTATTTAAACCGTATTGATGAGCTACGTAACGATTCAGCAAAAAGCACCCGCGAAAGTGCGATGTCTTCAAGTTTAGAGATTCACAACCAAGACGAAAACGAAGCTGATTAATAATTAGTTAATAAAAAGTCGTTACATAAAAAAAGGAGCTAATTAGCTCCTTTTTTGCGAAGGAAAGAAAGGGAACATTTCTATCAAACACGACTCTTTTTTAGCTAAACTTTATTAAGTAAACATTGGACTAACAATCCCATTTGTCCAAAGCATAGCTGTTACAGCTAAAATAATAACTAATAATATTAATCCGCACGTTACAACTGAGCTAGCATAAATAAAACCACGCTCTTCTGGAATATGCATAAGTATTGGTACGCCGGTATAAAGTAAGTAGACCGAGTAAGCTAGCGCAATAATTCCAATACACACTACAAACCAAAGTACAGGCCAAAAGGCGGCAAGCGCTGACATAAACACAGGTGTTGCAGTATAAGCTGCAAGTTCAAGTGTTTGTGTAAATGTAGGCTTAGAGCCAAATGTAACGGCCATCCAATGAGCCAAATACGCCAATGCAAAAACACCAGCTATTAAAGCAAAATACATTGCAACTGCAATTAATAGCGCACTATCGTGCGTTAAAAATACAGGATCGCCTGCGCCTATACTCCATCCTAAATAAACAGATGAGTAATAACCCATTATTGAAGGAAACAAAGCAATCAGTAAAATATGCGACAAACTATAGGTTAGACTTTCATGGCGATTATCTATTGTTTGCCATTCTTCAAGTGGGTGAGCATAAATGCCCCAGAGGTGATTTAGTATCATAGTGCTTACTCCATAAAAGGAACGTATTACTGTTTTGGTTGGTTTATTTTTATACAGTCTACGTACAGTTATGGTTCACTTATTTTGCAAAGTCAAGTTAACTCACTATTAACATTTTTGCACAGGTTAGGGCTTTGATTTATCCCAAACAAAATTTCGTGTTAAAATAATGGCATATCAAATTTATTTAGTAATGAGCAGTCAACGTGCCACATAGCCAACTTTTAGAGCCGATCAATAACTTTTTAGTGTGTACAACCCCACAGCAGTGGGTGGAGCAGGCAATTAAAAAAGAGAACTTATCAGTAATCTTAATCGATCACTTAATTTGTGAGTTAAAAGCGGCTCAAAGTGCGATGTTTTTAATACGTAAATACGCTGTTGATAAAGAGGGCAGTGATGCCTTACTCGAGTGGCTAAAGCCATTTGAAACGCTTATTTATAAGCGTGAAGGAAATTGGCGTGATCTCGCCGCTAAAAATAAGCTAACTAAATCAATAATTCCTAAATCTAATTCGCCATATGGACAAGATTTAATTGATAAAATGGTATTGTTGATAAAAGAAGAGTTGCATCATTTTTACCAAGTGCTCGAAATTATGGACGAGTACGGTGTAGAGTACCAAAGCATTACACCATGTCGTTATGCAAAAGGCATGCTTCGTCATGTTAAAACGTTTGAGCCAAACGCCCTTGTTGATAAATTAATTGTAGGCGCTTACATTGAGGCGCGTTCATGTGAGCGTTTCGCAAAGCTTGCGCCGCATGTTGACAAACGTTTAGGTGATTTTTATATTTCGCTGCTGCGCTCTGAAGCCCGTCATTACCAAGATTATCTAACTTTAGCGCAAGAAATTGCTGATTTTGATATTACCGAACGAGTTAAAGAATTTGGCGAGATTGAAGCCGAATTAATTTCATCACAGGATGAAGATTTTAAGTTTCATAGTGGCCTGCCAATAGCAGAAAGCTAATTTTCTTTTAAAAAATTAATGTATTCAGCTGTTTTTTGATTGCTGAAATTGTGTTTCTTCATGATTTCAGCAATGCTTCCGTTTTCAATTATTATATCAATCCCTCTATTAAACTTTTGTAAGTACTCTTTTGCCCTGTAATTTGATTTAGAGACAACTAAATATAGTTTATGAGAAGCAAGATCTGGCAATAAGTACTCAATTTTATTCTTATCTAAATCAACTTCGTTATTGTGCTCAAGCCAATACTTCCCTACTTCTTTAGTGCCTGCGACCAAATCAATACGTCCTTGTTGTAGCAGGTATAAACTTGTAGGAAGGCTTTTAGTGGATGTTATTGCCAGCTCAGTATTTCTTGTAAACTCTTGGCTTACAAAGGCATTGTCTTCTGTACCAATACTATAAGGTGTTAATGACTGAACTGTACCATCGAAGTTAATAGCACTCTCTTTGCGTTTAAAAATTCCTGAATGAGCAACTGCAAGTGGGCGAGAGTAGTAAAAAACTTCATTTCTTTTTAATGAATAAAAAGCGCCTAAAATAGCTGTTTTTCTCTTTTTTTCTAATAGCTTTAGGGCGCGGTCCCATGTCGTAAACTCGGCTTCGCTATTAATGCCTTGAGTTTTAAGGGCTGATTGAGTGATTTCGTATAACCAACCGTTATCAGGAAGGTTTTCGCTAAAATAGGGAGGGTAGTTTTCAGTAACAATTTGCCATGTTTGCTCGCTAAATACTTTGGTAGGAATGGCAATTACTACGATGAAAATTAACAGCTTAATCATTAAACCTCTCACTATTATTCAAATATATAGTTAAATAATAGTCAGGATTTTAAATTATGCGAAAGGCGTGCTAATTAATTCTTGTGATTGAGGGGTAACGACTAAATAAGAGCCTTGGGTATACCAGTCACCTAGCACTGTACGAGTAAGCGTTTGTTCATCAACTTTATAGGTATGAACATTAGGGCGGTGAGTATGACCATGAATCATATTAGTAACGTTATGTTTAGCAAAGGTGGCAAGCACGGCTTCATCTACAACGTCTAAAATTTCGATAGGTTTATCAGCTTGGCTCAACTTACTTTTTTCACGGGCATTACGCGCTATTTTTTTACGATACCAAAGTGGCATTGCAAGCATTAATTTTGGCCACCACCAACCACGGCTTTTTTTACGAAATTTTTGATACTCAGTATCTTGAGTACACATTTCGTCGCCATGTAAAATAACGGTAGGCGTACCATATAAATCAATGACTGTTTGTTCATCGAGTAAAGTCATTGCGGCCATGTCTGCATATTGCTTGCGCATGATGAAATCACGGTTGCCATGTATAAAATAAACAGGTGTCCCACCATCATTAACGGCGCTTAAATGCTTTGCTACATCGGCACTCAGCGCTGTAATGTAGTCATCTCCAACCCATACTTCAAAAAAATCACCCAAAATATAAAGTGCATCTACATCTTTATTTAGTATATGCGTATTTAAAAAGTCAAAAAATGCAGCGCTAATGTCGGGGCGGTTTTCGCTTAGGTGTAAATCTGCAATAAAGTAAGTTTGGCGAGTCATAGGTCAGTCTTTTCGATATAAATAAAGCGGGCGTATACACATTGCGTAAATGCCCGCTGATACTCCACATTACGTGGGTAAACTTACTATTAGCTAACAGTAACGCTTTCGATGATCACATCTTCAAGAGGCACGTCTTGGTGAAAACCAGTACTACCTGTTGCTACGCCTTTTATTTTATTTACTACGTCCATGCCTTCTACTACTTCAGCAAAAACACAGTAACCCCAGCCTTGCGATGTTTCGCTGCTGTGGTTTAAAAAGTCATTGTTGTTCACGTTAATGAAAAACTGCGCTGTAGCTGAATGAGGATCAGGCGTACGCGCCATTGCTAAAGTACCTATCTTGTTAGATAGGCCATTATTAGCTTCATTTTTAATTGGGTCGTTAACTTCTTTTTGTTCCATACCTGGTACAAAACCACCGCCTTGAACCATAAAACCATCGATTACACGATGAAAGATAGTGCCGTTGAAAAAATCAGCATTTGCATACTCTAAAAAGTTTTTAACTGTGTTTGGAGCTTCTTGCTCAAACATTTTAATGGTGATGTCACCAAAATTGGTGTGTAGAACAACCATGTGTTTTCCTATATCTGGTTTAAATATTGGCGCTATTTTATCGTAGTTGGCTAAGATTAACAAAGTAGATGTTTGGTTTGTTATAAAGCGCTAGAGCAGGGGCTTTTCAAGTGGTAACATAACTGTTCAAGTAAATAGTCAAGGACTCAAAGTAAATGGTAAATATATACAACACACTCACGCGACAAAAAGAGCAATTTAAACCTATGGTCGAAGGCAAAATCGACATGTATGTGTGTGGTATCACCATTTATGATTACTGCCATATTGGACACGCTCGTACTTTTGTTGGTTTTGACGTTATTGTGCGCTACTTACGTCATATTGGTTACGATTTAAAATATGTACGTAACATTACAGATATCGACGATAAAATAATTAAACGCGCAAATGAAAATGGTGAGTCAATAAACGATTTAACTGTGCGCATGACTAAAGCGATGCATGAAGATTTTGATAGCCTAAATATGCTACGCCCAGATATTGAACCAACAGTTACAAGCCATATGGATGAAATCATCGCTATGGTTAAGCGCTTGATTGAAAAAGGCCATGCCTATGTTGCAGCTGATGGCGATGTTTTGTTTGATGTATCAACGTTTGAGCAATATGGTGCGCTTTCTCAGCAAGATCTAACTATGTTGCAATCAGGTTCTCGCGTAGAAGTGGCTCAAGATAAAGACGATCCACTTGATTTTGTGTTATGGAAAAAAGCCAAAGCAGGTGAGCCATCATGGTCATCACCGTGGGGTGATGGGCGTCCTGGTTGGCATATTGAATGTTCGGCAATGAGCTCAAAACACTTAGGAGAGCATTTTGATATTCACGGTGGCGGGTCTGATTTACAGTTTCCACATCATGAAAACGAAATTGCCCAGTCGTGCTGTGCAAACAACGGCAAGTATGTAAATACATGGATACATACTGGCATGGTGCAAGTAAATAAAGAAAAAATGTCTAAGTCGTTAGATAACTTTTTTACTGTGCGTGAGGTTTTAAAAGCATACGACGCTGAATCTGTTCGTTACTTTTTAATTTCAGGGCATTACCGCAGCCAATTAAATTACTCACAAGAAAATTTAGACCAAGCGCGTTCATCACTTGAACGCATTTATACAGCGCTTCGTGATGTCGTACCGGTAGAGTGCGACTTAGAAGGCAATGAGTTTGTTGCTAAGTTTAGAAAAGCAATGAATGATGACTTTAATACACCAGAAGCACTACCTGTGTTGTTCGAACTTGCTAAAGAATTAAACCGCGTAAAAGAAAGTGAAGCAGGTCAAGCTGGCAAGTTAGCGTTTATACTGCGTAGCCTCGGTGAAGTGTTAGGTGTTGCTCAACAAGCACCGGAAGCTTTTTTACAAGGTGGGCAAGATGACGACGAAGTTGCGACAATTGAAGCATTAATTGTAAAACGTAATGAAGCACGTGCTAGTAAGGACTGGGCTGCTGCTGATGAAGCTCGCGATGCACTTAATGCGTTAGGTGTAATACTTGAAGATTCAGCTGGTAAAACAACGTGGCGTAAAGCGTAAGCGTTTAAAGTAATTCAGGTCAAACTAAAAAAGGGTTGCCAAATGGCAACCCTTTTTTGATTTTTTAACAGCTTAGCTGTGATACTTTTCACACGCTTCAAGTGTGTTTTCAATTAAGCTTGCGACAGTCATCGGGCCAACGCCACCTGGTACAGGTGTAATAAAATGTGCTTTTTGTTCGGCCACACTGTATTGAACATCACCGACTAATTTACCCGTATCTAAGCGGTTAATGCCCACATCGATAACAATAGCGCCTTCTTTTATCCAATCTCCCGGTATAAATTCCGGTTTACCGACAGCCACAACTAATAAGTCAGCGCGGCGAACATGTGTTTCTAAGTCTTGAGTAAATTTATGACACACAGTGGTAGTACAACCTGCTAATAAAAGCTCTAACGACATTGGACGACCAACAATATTTGACGCGCCAACGACAACTGCATGCATCCCTTTATAGCGTACACCCGTTGAATCAAGTAATGTAATAATGCCTTTAGGCGTACATGGGCGAAGGGCAGGCATACGCTGTGCTAATCGACCAATGTTATATGGATGAAATCCATCAACATCTTTATGTGGGGTAATACGTTCTAAAATCTTTTCAGCATCAAGACCTTTTGGCAGTGGTAACTGCACTAAAATTCCATCAACTTCGGCATCATTATTTAGCTCGTCAATTAAATCTAAAAGAGTTTGCTCTTGTGTGTCTGCTGGTAAATCAAATGATTTAGAGATAAAACCGACTTCTTCACAGGCCTTACGTTTTGAACCAACATAAACTTGGCTTGCTGGATCAAGTCCTACAAGTACTACTGCAAGTCCTGGTGCACGTAAACCATTTGCTACACGTTCACTTACGCGTTCTGCTACAGCGCTACGTACTTGTTTTGCGATTGCCTTACCATCAATGATGTTTGCCGTCATGGGTGACCTTTAATTGGGGTTAATTAACTAGATACCGATACTCTAAAAACGAATGCATAATAAAATAGGGGTAAAAATGCTAATAAAGAAAAATACGCTCTTTATTTAACTCGTTTTATAATGTGCCTACTATTTTCGCAGAAAAGCATAGCAGCGCCAAGTTGCTTTTAAGGTATATAACGTTTGAGCTGTTAAATAGTTTAAAATTCAGCCGACTATTGTAATATTTAACCATTGTGCACTAAAAATGAGCACTTGATTGGTTTTCTTAAAAAAACGTTTGACCTAACCCCGTCAAATCACTATTATGCACCCCGTTGTCAACGAGGTCACTCGCTAGCAATAATAAGTTTCGGCGATTAGCGCAGTTTGGTAGCGCACTTGGTTTGGGTCCAAGGGGTCGCAGGTTCAAATCCTGCATCGCCGACCATTTTTTTATAATTTTTTATAATCGAATAGCTTATTGGTAAACTATGAAGTTTTCGATGCGCCCATAGCTCAGCTGGATAGAGCAACGCCCTTCTAAGGCGTCGGTCGAAGGTTCGAATCCTTCTGGGTGCACCATTTGAAAACATGTAAATATAGCGGTGATTGTAGCTCAGTTGGTAGAGCCCCGGATTGTGATTCCGGTTGTCGTGGGTTCGAGCCCCATCAGTCACCCCATTTACAACGAATATCGGCGATTAGCGCAGTTTGGTAGCGCACTTGGTTTGGGTCCAAGGGGTCGCAGGTTCAAATCCTGCATCGCCGACCATTTTCTTAAAATGGTCTTAAACTCTCAGTTTAAGTGTTCAGTATGAAAAAAGAAGTTAACTCTTCAATGTCGGCGATTAGCGCAGTTTGGTAGCGCACTTGGTTTGGGTCCAAGGGGTCGCAGGTTCAAATCCTGCATCGCCGACCATTTTCTTATCCAATAAGAACAATAAGTAAACTCCTCTAAGTTATAAATCTAAATCTGTTAGCCTATAATTCTATTAAATAATTTCTATTTTATTCTATTTAGTCCGTAGTTAGCCTGTTTTTTATTCAGTTAGTCTTTATAGTCCCTTATCTAGTCCAAATAATTGCCCCCTATACTCGACTATCATAAATATTAGGTTATAATGCCGCGTCTATTGTTTAACATAGTGCCCGAAGGGCAAAGCAGCAATGGTGTCTCATGGTAGCGACGGATGCTTTTAAGTGTGGAAAACCGCTTAAACTTTATCAAGACTCATGCAGAACACTTTGTTTGTAAAGGAAGGCGAACAGTCGCCAAAATTGAATATTGAGGTAAATCATGCAAGTTTCTGTTGAGACGACCCAAGGCCTTGAGCGCCGTATAACTATCACCGTTCCTTCAGAGAACGTTGAGACCGAAGTAAAAAAACGCCTACAACAACTGTCAAAAACACAGCGTATAGATGGTTTCCGTGCTGGTAAAGTTCCAGTATCTGTAATTAACAAGCGTTTTGGCCCTGCAGTTCGTCAAGAAGTTGCTGGCGAAGTAATGCAACGTAATTACATTGAAGCAATCGTTTCTGAAAAAATCAACCCAGCTGGCGCGCCTACATTCGCTCCTAAATCACTTGAAGCAGGTAAAGATTTAGAATTCTCAGCAACGTTTGAAGTTTACCCTGAAGTTGAAGTTCAAGGTTTAGATAAAATTACTGTTGAAAAACCAGCAGTAACAGTAACTGACGAAGATTTAGCTAACATGCTAGAAACACTTCGTAAGCAACACGCTGAGTGGGCTGATGTTGATACAGCTGCTGGCGAAAACGACCGTGTAACAGTTGATTTCGTAGGTACTATCGACGGTGAAGTATTTGAAGGCGGCAAAGCTGAAGACTTCCCATTAGAACTTGGTCAAGGTCGTATGATCCCAGGTTTTGAAGATAACATCGTAGGTAAAAAAGCAGGCGAAGAAGTAGTTGCTGATGTAACTTTCCCTGATGATTACCACGCTGAAAACTTAAAAGGTAAAGCGGCTCAATTCACTATCACAGTGAAAAAAGTTGAAGCACAAGAATTACCAGAACTAAGCGAAGAGTTTGCAACCAAATTCGGTGTTACCGAAGGCGGCGTAGACGCGCTTAAAGAAGAAGTTAAAAAGAACATGACACGTGAGCTAGACCAAGCGGTTAAAGCAAGCGTTAAAGACCAAGCAATCAAAGGTCTTTTAGCTAACAACGAAATCGAAGTGCCTAAAGTACTAGTTGATCAAGAAGTTGATGCTCTACGTCAGCAAGCAGCTCAACGTTTTGGCGGCGACGCTCAAAACATGCCAGAGCTTCCAGCTGAATTGTTCCACGAGCAAGCTGTAACACGTGTTAAAACTGGCCTTTTATTAGGTGAAGTGATTAAAGCTAACGAGATTAAAGTTGATGATGCTAAAGTTGAAGCATTAATTGCAACGGTAGCTTCTGCATACGAAGATCCAACTGAAGTAGTAGAATACTACAAAGGTAATGATCAACTTATGCAGCAAATGCGTAATGTAGCAATGGAAGAGCAAGCTGTTGAAGCTATTTTAGCTAAAGCAGTTGTTACTGATGTTGAAAAAGCATTTGATGACATCATGAATCCACAGCAAGGTGCTTAATAAGTCATTGACTTAAGCTCTCGCTAACGATTAAATGGCTCGTGCTACTCTGTTTATACAGCGTGCCCGGGCCATTTTAGTTTTTGGCTCTAAATTTGCGAAAAACGATAACTATGCTTCCTTATAATAAGGATAAGTATAAGCGCATAAGGAATTAAATAAGTATGAATACTGGTATTACAGATCCCCTAAATGCATTGGTCCCAATGGTTGTTGAACAAACACCAAAAGGCGAGCGCTCGTATGATATTTATTCGAGATTATTAAAAGAGCGTATTATCTTTTTAACAGGTCAAGTTGAAGACAACATGGCAAATCTGATTTTAGCGCAAATGCTATTTTTAGAATCAGAAAATCCTGATAAAGATATCTTTTTATACATTAACTCACCAGGTGGTTCAGTAACTGCGGGTATGGCTATTTACGACACAATGAACTTCATCAAACCAGATGTAAGTACAATATGTGTAGGTCAAGCTGCAAGCATGGGTGCTTTTTTACTTACTGCTGGCGCTAAAGGTAAACGTTTTTGTTTACCAAACTCTCGTGTGATGATTCACCAACCATTAGGTGGTTTCCAAGGTCAAGCATCTGACTTTGAAATACACGCTAAAGAAATTCTGTCTATTAAAGCTAAGCTTAATCGCTTAATGGCTGAGCATACAGGCCAACCATTGGATATTATCTCTAAAGACACAGATCGTGATAACTTTATGAGTGCCACGCAAGCTGTAGATTACGGCTTGGTAGACTCAGTTTTTACAAATCGCGATAAAAAGTAAGCGCTTGGTGAGCGGGATTGCCTGTTTGCCACTTTGAGTTACTATGCGAAAACTAATAAATTTTGGTATAGTTAAAGCGTATTGAAATAGCCGCCAACAGTTTTGGTGGCCAACGTAATAAAATGAGGTAGCTGAATGTCTGACACTCCTACAGACGGCGACAAAAGTAATAAATTGTTATACTGCTCTTTTTGTGGCAAAAGCCAACATGAAGTGCGTAAATTAATTGCAGGCCCTTCAGTATACGTTTGTGATGAATGTGTAGAGTTGTGTAACGATATTATCAGGGAAGAGATCAAAGACATTGCTCCTAAGCATGATACGTCTGACAAACTACCTGTACCAAAAGAAATTCGTAAACACTTAGACGATTATGTTATTGGCCAAGATCATGCTAAAAAAGTATTGTCTGTTGCCGTTTATAACCATTATAAACGCCTGCGTAACCAATCGACTAAGCAAGACATTGAATTAAGTAAAAGTAATATTTTGCTTATCGGTCCAACAGGTAGTGGTAAAACATTACTTGCAGAAACGTTAGCGCGTCTACTCGATGTGCCGTTTACTATGGCCGATGCCACTACATTAACCGAAGCAGGTTATGTAGGTGAAGATGTTGAAAACATCATTCAAAAGCTTTTACAAAAGTGCGATTACGATGTTGAAAAAGCGCAACGTGGCATTGTTTACATTGATGAAATTGACAAAATTTCTCGTAAATCAGATAACCCGTCAATTACGCGTGATGTATCGGGCGAGGGCGTTCAACAGGCGCTACTTAAACTGATTGAAGGCACCGTTGCTTCTGTTCCACCGCAAGGTGGTCGTAAACATCCACAACAAGAGTTTTTACAAGTAGATACTTCTAAAATCTTGTTTATTTGTGGTGGCGCATTTTCAGGTTTAGATAAAGTAATTGAGCAACGTAGCCACAAAAATACCGGTATCGGTTTTGGCGTTAGCGTAAAAGAGTCTGCGGCGAGTCGTTCTTTAAGTGAAACATTTAAAGACGTAGAACCAGAAGATTTAGTTAAATACGGCTTAATTCCTGAGTTTATAGGTCGTTTGCCAGTAGTTGCTACGTTAACAGAACTTGACGAAGCTGCTCTTGTGCAAATATTAAGTGAACCTAAAAACGCGATTACTAAACAGTTTTCAGTATTGTTTGGTATGGAAGACGTTGAACTTGAGTTCCGTGATGATGCCTTAGCTGCAATTGCCCACAAAGCAATGGAGCGTAAAACAGGTGCACGTGGTCTTCGTTCAATCGTTGAAGGTGTGTTACTTGATACTATGTACGAACTTCCTTCAATGGATGACGTAAGCAAAGTGGTTATTGATGAAACCGTTATTAAAGGTGAGTCAGACCCAATCTTGATTTATGAAAATAATAAACAAGATAAAGCTGCATCAGAATAGTTTTTAAGCTATTTGAGTGAAAAAAGGAGCCTTAGGCTCCTTTTTTTATAATTAATTTAATCGAGTAAGGGAAAATTGTTGAACTTTAATTAGGTTATCCCCATATACTTGAGTAATCTTTAAAATAAATTAAGTGCGAAGAGAAACTATAATGACGCTTGAGAGAACCGACCGAGTCGAAATCCCAGTCCTTGCACTGCGCGATGTTGTGGTATATCCGCACATGGTGATCCCGCTTTTTGTAGGCCGTGAAAAATCAATAAAATGCCTAGAAGCGGCAATGGACAAAGACAAACAAATTTTCTTGGTTGCACAAAAAGATGCAACTGTAGATGAACCTGAGCAAGAAGATATTTATCGTATCGGCACTATTGCCACTGTACTTCAGTTATTAAAATTACCGGACGGTACAGTTAAAGTTTTAGTAGAAGGTACACAGCGCGCACAAATCGAAGAATTTGTAGATAACGAAGACTTTTTTGTAGCTAATGCTCAATTTATTGAATCTGATTCGGTAGACGAGAAAGAACAAGAAATTTTTATTCGTAGCGCAATTAGCCAGTTTGAAGGCTATGTAAAGCTAAATAAAAAAATCCCTCCTGAAGTACTAACTTCAGTTTCAGGTATTGATGAGCCAGCGCGCCTTGCTGATACAATGGCAGCCCATATGCCATTAAAAGTACCTGAAAAACAAAAAGTGCTAGAAATTTCAAACGTGACAGAACGTCTTGAATATTTAATGGCATTAATGGAAGGCGAAATAGACTTACTGCAAGTTGAGAAGAAAATTCGTACCCGCGTTAAAAAGCAGATGGAAAAGTCACAGCGCGAGTATTACCTCAATGAGCAAATGAAAGCCATTCAAAAAGAATTGGGTGAGCTTGATGATGTACCTGATGAATTTGAAGCACTTAAAAAGCGCATTGAAGAATCGGGTATGCCAGCAGAAGCACAAGACAAAGCGACGACAGAGCTTAATAAGCTTAAGATGATGTCGCCAATGTCTGCAGAGGCAACTGTAGTGCGTTCATACATTGACACATTAATTAATGTGCCATGGAAAAAACGCTCTAAAGTGAAAAAAGATTTAGCGGGCGCGCAAAAAATTCTTGATAGCGATCACCATGGCTTAGATAAAGTAAAAGAGCGCATTATCGAGTACCTCGCGGTACAACAGCGTACCAATAAGCTTAAAGGGCCAATTTTATGTTTAGTTGGGCCACCAGGTGTTGGTAAAACATCGCTAGGGCAATCTATCGCGCGTTCAACTGGTCGTAAGTATGTGCGTATGGCGCTTGGCGGCGTACGTGATGAAGCTGAGATTCGCGGTCATCGTCGTACATACATAGGTTCAATGCCAGGTAAGCTAATTCAAAACATGACAAAAGTGGGCGTTAAAAACCCATTATTCTTATTAGATGAAATCGATAAAATGTCATCGGACATGCGCGGCGACCCAGCATCAGCATTGTTAGAGGTGCTTGATCCGGAACAAAACAGTCATTTTGCCGATCACTATCTTGAAGTCGATTACGATTTATCTGACGTTATGTTTGTAGCAACATCAAACAGCTTTAACATTCCTGGTCCATTATTAGATCGTATGGAAGTTATTCGCTTGTCGGGCTACACCGAAGATGAAAAGCTAAACATTGCAAAAGAGCACTTAATTACTAAACAAGTTAAACGTAACGGTTTAAAAGAGTCTGAAATAGTTATCGAAGACAGCGCAATTATTGGCATTATTCGTTATTACACACGTGAAGCGGGTGTACGTAACTTAGAGCGCGAAATTTCGAAACTATGCCGTAAAGCCGTTAAAAATATCTTACTTGAAAAGGACACTAAAATAGTGACCATCAATCAAGATAACCTAGAAGACTTTTTAGGTGTGCAGCGCTTTGACTATGGCAAAGCTGAAGATGGTGACCGTATTGGTCAAGTTACAGGCTTAGCATGGACAGAAGTTGGCGGTGATTTGCTAACAATTGAATGTGCGGCAGTGCCAGGTAAAGGCAAGTTAAGTTACACCGGCTCTCTTGGCGATGTAATGCAAGAGTCGATTCAAGCGGCAATGACGGTTGTGCGTAATCGAGCAGATACTTTCCGTATTAACAGCGACTTTTACGAAAAACGTGATATTCACGTACACGTACCTGAGGGCGCAACACCAAAAGATGGTCCTAGTGCGGGCGCAGCAATGGTAACGGGTCTTGTATCTAGCTTAACGGGTAATCCTGTACGAGCAGATGTTGCAATGACAGGTGAAATTACACTACGCGGTGAAGTACTTCCGATTGGTGGTTTAAAAGAGAAGTTATTAGCGGCGCATCGTGGTGGAATTAAAACAGTGATCATTCCAAAAATTAACGAACGTGACTTAAAAGAGATACCAGACAACGTGCTGGCAGGTCTTGATATTCACCCAGTTACTTGGATTGACGAGGTGTTAAAGCTTGCTTTAGTGCATCCTGTTGAGAGTTTTTCGGTCGAAACACCTAAAAACCAAGAAAAAACATAAAAAAAGTGCTTTTTAGGGCTTTTCAAATCTAAACGGTATGATAAGTTAAGCACTGGTTTTCAAGCCTAGCCCTTACGGGGCCTAGGCTTAAGAAAAATATAATCATGTGGGCATTAAAAGTTTGCTCTAAAATTTTCAAAAAAGTGATGTTAGTTTAAAAAACCATCGCTCTTGATAATAACAATGAAAGAGGATGATATTGTGAATAAATCTCAATTAATCGATCAAATCGCAGCTGATGCTGACATTTCTAAAGCGGCTGCAGGTCGTGCACTAGATTCATTCATCGAATCTGTATCTGGCGCGCTAAAAGATGGCGACTCAGTTGCACTTGTAGGTTTTGGTACTTTCTCAGTACGTGAACGTGCTGCACGTTCAGGCCGTAACCCGCAAACTGGTGAAACTATCCAAATTGCTGCTGCAACTATTCCAGCTTTCAAAGCCGGTAAAGCGCTTAAAGACGCAGTAAACTAATCACTGTTTTAAACACATTAGTTATGGCGAGTGTAAAGTTACTGATTCACCACAACAGATGAGTTAAGTAACTTTTCCGTCAGTTACTTCAAGTGAAAAAGCGTATCTGGTAAGATACGCTTTTTTTACATGTGACAAGGTAAAATACCTTGATCAAAAAGAGATAAACAAATGCTTGAGAAAATCAGAGAAGGTTCGCAAGGACCTGTAGCCAAAATAATTTTAGGCGCGGTGATTTTATCTTTTGCCTTAGCAGGGATCGGTAGTTACTTAGGTCAAACCACAGAACAACCCGTTGCTGAAGTAAATGGAATTAAAATTAGTCAAACCGATTTTAACCGTGCTTATCAAAATGAACGTAGCCGTTTAGAGCAACAATTTGGTGAATACTTTACACAAATTGCAGCTGATCCAAATTACATGGCACAAATTCGTCAAGGTGTAGTTGACCGCTTAGTACAACAAGAATTGCAATCACAGCTAGCGGCTGATTTAGGCCTTCGCGTAAGCGACGAAAGTGTACGTAAAACAATTTTAGAATTACCGTACTTTCAAATTGGTGAAAAGTTTAATAACGACCGTTACCTACAAGTAATTCGTCAAATGAATTTTCAACCAGATGCTTTTCGTGAATATTTACGTAAAGATATGACACGCAGCCAGGTAGTATCTGCTGTTGCAGGTACAGACTTTGCCCTAGAGAGCGAGCTGAAAAGCGCAATTGCTCTTCAGCAGCAAACTCGTAGTATTGATTACGTAGTTGTAAACAAAGAGGCACTTGCCGCGAATGTTGAAGTATCAGATCAAGAAGTATCTGATTACTACGACTTAAACGCATCTCAATTTTTATCTCCAGAGCTTATCTCAGTAAGTTACATTGAGCTTAAAGCAGCAGATATCAATGTTGAATCGGTAACCGAGGATGACGTTAAAGCGTATTATGAGCAAAACAAAGCACAATACGTTGAGCCAGAAAAGCGTCGCGTATCACATATCTTAATTGATAACAGTGAAGACGATGATGCAGCAAAAGAAAAAGCCAATGCTCTTCATGCACAGCTAGAGCAAGGTGCAGACTTTGCTGAGTTAGCACAATCATCGTCTGACGATATCGTTAGTGGCGAAATGGGCGGCGATCTTGAGTGGATTGAGCGTGATGTAATGGACCCTGCATTTGAAGACGCGGCTTTCGCGCTTGAAAATAAAGGTGATATTTCTGACGTTGTTACTTCTGAGTTTGGTTATCACATAATTAAACTTACTGACATTCAATCACAACAAGTTAAAGCGTATGACGATGTTAAAGCTGACTTACGTGCTGAATTAGAACAAGCTGAAAAAATTGATGCATTTTACGAAAAGCAAACTGAAATGGGTGCACTTGCATTTGAAATTTCAGACCGCTTAGATGATGCTGCAGAAGTTGCTGAAGTGGAAGTTAAATCTACACCTCTTTTAGCACTTAATGCTCTACCAGAGCCGTTAAACAGCCCTGCAGTTGTTACAGCATTAACATCAGTTGATTTACTTGAAGATAAAGTAAATTCTGAAGTTATTGAGCTTGGCGATGAGCATGCAATCATTGTTCGTATTAACGAGCATAAAGCTGCTGCTACTAAGCCGTTAGACGAAGTAAGCGAGGAAATTAAAGCGCGTTTAGTGAATGAAAAATCATCTGAGCTTGCTAAAGAAAAGGCACGTAGCTTATTTGCAGAAGTACAAGCAGGTAAGAGCTTAAACGATGTTGCTAACGAGCAAAGCTTAACACTTCGCCAAGAAGCGCAGTTAACACGTCAAAGCTATACTGTTTCACCTGCTATTGTGACTCAAGCTTTTAAAATGGCTCACCCAGCGGATTCTGCGGTAGTCGATCTCGTTAATTTAAATAATGGTGATGCAGCAATTGTAGCGCTTAAGTCGGTAACGGATGCACAAGTTGCAGCTAATATTGACCCTCAAGCAAAACAAAGCATTACTATGGCGCAAGCTAATAAAAACTACATGGTATTTATTGAAGCGCTTAAAGCCAATGCTGAGCTTAACTTACCAACGGCTACACAAACTGTTGAGTAATTAATTTTAGCTCATAAAGAAAGGCGCTTTTAAAGCTGTCTCTTATACACAAATCCCTGCTAAGAAATTAGCGGGGATTTTTTTGAACTAAATCTCAATGTCATGATCAGATCTTCAAATCTTGTTTGAGGGCACATTATGATTAACGAACATACT
>NZ_JACJFD010000080.1:0-388 GCF_014164415.1 Pseudoalteromonas sp. SG43-1
GATAAAGAATATTTATTTTTAAGAAGTAAAAGTGGTGGAGCTAAGCAGGATCGAACTGCTGACCTCCTGCGTGCAAGGCAGGCGCTCTCCCAGCTGAGCTATAGCCCCACATATGCTGGTACTTACTGTTTTAACCATCTTCTTGATTAGACAAGAAGTGGTGGGTCTGAGTAGATTTGAACTACCGACCTCACCCTTATCAGGGGTGCGCTCTAACCAGCTGAGCTACAGACCCAAAACAATAAGTGTTGTTCTCTTTACAATAACAATCATCTGTGTGGACACTACGAACAAATAAGTTCTAAATCGTATAAGGAGGTGATCCAGCCCCAGGTTCCCCTAGGGCTACCTTGTTACGACTTCACCCCAGTCATGAATCACTCCGTGG
>NZ_JACJFD010000081.1:0-386 GCF_014164415.1 Pseudoalteromonas sp. SG43-1
AGTGTTGAAGATACCGCAGGCAACGACACCACCGCCACAGGCGCAGGTGAAATAGATACCACTGCACCGACACTTGTACTTACCAGCCCAGGCTCAAGTAATGACATCACCCCGACACTCAGTGGAACAAGTGATGCCGTTGAAGGCACGGTTATTAACTTCACGGTAGTGGACGATCAAGGCAATACACAAACCTTTACCACCACTGTGGATGCCGATGGTAACTTCTCTGTAGAAGTACCGACTGCCTTGGCAGAAGGACCATATAGCATCGAAGCAAGTATTAGCGATGTGGCAGGTAACAGCACCGATATTACCGGCAACGGCACCATTGATACCACAGCACCAAGTGTGAGTGTAGATGCGCCATTATTAACAAATGACAG
>NZ_JACJFD010000082.1:0-358 GCF_014164415.1 Pseudoalteromonas sp. SG43-1
TACTTTCTGTTACCGCTCGACTTGCATGTGTTAGGCCTGCCGCCAGCGTTCAATCTGAGCCATGATCAAACTCTTCAATTAAAAAGTTTTATGTCTTTCGACAGCTCAATGAATTCTGAATTTTTGTTTTTGTTGCCAAAAACGAATTGACTGTGCGTTATTATTTTCACTTTTAAAAAAGTGAAATCAAAACAGCTCAAGGCTGTATCTTTTAATAACATATGGTCACTCAGTTTCAATTGAGACTCTAATTTGTTTGCCTCGCTACCTAAGTAGCTTGGCTGTTAGAACTCAATCTGTACGAGTGCCCACACAGATGATTGCTTTATATTGTTAAAGAACGTTGCGATTATAAAGT
>NZ_JACJFD010000083.1:0-357 GCF_014164415.1 Pseudoalteromonas sp. SG43-1
CGCCAGAAGTTAATATTGAATACTAAAGTAGATACCAATCAATCAACGTAAAACGTTAATTAAATGGCACTGAATGGTACTGCTACCATTCTTTTTTTACTTTTGAAAACTCTTGATAAATACAAAGTATCTATCAGAATTTTATTATCAGCTTTTCCAAATTTTTAAAGAGCAAGAGATACAAAAACCTCTCAAAATTAAACACACTCTATTCTCAGGCGGTTAATGGCCCGATAAAGAATATTTATTTTTAAGAAGTAAAAGTGGTGGAGCTAAGCAGGATCGAACTGCTGACCTCCTGCGTGCAAGGCAGGCGCTCTCCCAGCTGAGCTATAGCCCCACATATGCTGGTACTTA
>NZ_JACJFD010000084.1:0-341 GCF_014164415.1 Pseudoalteromonas sp. SG43-1
CAAATGCGCTTTCTGAAAATGCTAACTTAGATAGCTTAGAAGATGATTTTGATGATGAACTATTAATTGATAATGACTTCTCTGAATCAGAAGCTAAGGTTGAAGACGAGTCGTTTGATGATGATTTACTGCAAGAAATTAATGACGGAATTGATTCTGTTGAACCAGTTAGTATAGAAGAGGATACCAAACCTCTTAACCTTGATGAAGTTCAAGAAACACTAGAAAGTGAGTTGCCATTTACCCCCGAAGAATTACAAGGTGATGATTTAGACGGTGAGGCGCAGGGAGTCGCTTCCAGCCAAGCTGAGCAGGACTTATCAAATGCGCTTTCTGAAAAT
>NZ_JACJFD010000085.1:0-338 GCF_014164415.1 Pseudoalteromonas sp. SG43-1
CAACGTTGATAGGCAAGATGTGGAAGTGGTGTGAGCCATTAAGCTAACTTGTACTAATTACCCGTGAGGCTTAACCATACAACGCCAAACGCGTTTTATGCGACAGTTTAGACAGAAGTTAATATGACTAAAGTAGATATTTACTGAAAGACTTAAAAAATATTATCAGATATTTTCCAAATTCAGTTAATACTTAGAAATACGTATTAACGCCCTAATTTGCTTGGTGACAATAGCGTTTTGGACCCACCTGACTCCATGCCGAACTCAGTAGTGAAACGAAACAGCGCCGATGATAGTGTAGCATTTGCTATGTGAAAGTAGGACATTACCAGGCT
>NZ_JACJFD010000086.1:0-327 GCF_014164415.1 Pseudoalteromonas sp. SG43-1
AATACAGCAACCGCTACAGACACCGCCATTCACGATAAAACAGCCGTAACCAGCATTGATGTTGCAACAGGTGATGACGCTGTTATTAATACTGCAGAGCAAAGTAATGTAGTCGTAAGCGGTGTAATAGATGAAGCCGATGCAAATCAAACAGCCACCGTGGTATTTACCGATAAAGACGGTAAGAAAGTCACGGTCGAAAACGTCGCGATTAATGCAGCCGGTGAGTGGGCAATAAATGCCACTAATATTTCAGGCCTTGCTGATGGTGAAATTACAGCAAGTGTTAGCGCACTAGATGTTGAAGGTAATTTAGCCACAAACGAA
>NZ_JACJFD010000087.1:0-327 GCF_014164415.1 Pseudoalteromonas sp. SG43-1
CAACGTTGATAGGCAAGATGTGGAAGTGGTGTGAGCCATTAAGCTAACTTGTACTAATTACCCGTGAGGCTTAACCATACAACGCCAAACGCGTTTTATGCGACAGTTTAGACAGAAGTTAATATAACTAAAGTAGATATTACTTAAAGAAAGACTTAAAAAATATTATCAGATATTTTCCAAATTCAGTTAATGCGTAGATATACGAATTAACGCCCAAATTTGCTTGGTGACAATAGCGTTTTGGACCCACCTGACTCCATGCCGAACTCAGTAGTGAAACGAAACAGCGCCGATGATAGTGTAGCATTTGCTATGTGAAAGTAG
>NZ_JACJFD010000088.1:0-326 GCF_014164415.1 Pseudoalteromonas sp. SG43-1
TCATGACTGGGGTGAAGTCGTAACAAGGTAGCCCTAGGGGAACCTGGGGCTGGATCACCTCCTTATACGATTTAGAACTTATTTGTTCGTAGTGTCCACACAGATGATTGTTAATTAGTGCTTGTCCTTCGGGATAACTAATTAATATGCTCTTTAAAAATTTGGAAAAGCTGATAATAAAATTCTGATGAATAACATTGTTATTTATCAAGAGTTTTCAAAAGTAAAAAAAGAATGGTAGCAGTACCATTCAGTGCCATTTAATTAACGTTTTACGTTGATTGATTGGTATCTACTTTAGTATTCAATATTAACTTCTGGCGAAG
>NZ_JACJFD010000089.1:0-326 GCF_014164415.1 Pseudoalteromonas sp. SG43-1
GTACCTGTGTTGCCCGCTGCATCAGTGATGCTGGCGCTAACGCTATAATTCCCTTCGGCTAATGTGCCTGTTGGTGTCGCACTCCAGTTACCATTGGCATCGGTTTGTACATCAATGCTTTGAGTAGCATTTGCTGCATCTGTAAACGTCACCGTGATGGTGCTGTTAGGTGCATCACTAGTGCCTGTCACTGTGGGCGTGCTGTCATTTGTTAATAATGGCGCATCTACACTCACACTTGGTGCTGTGGTATCAATGGTGCCGTTGCCGGTAATATCGGTGCTGTTACCTGCCACATCGCTAATACTTGCTTCGATGCTATATGG
>NZ_JACJFD010000008.1:0-141407 GCF_014164415.1 Pseudoalteromonas sp. SG43-1
GGAATCTCAATGTTCCAGTGGCCATCGCTGCCAACTAGGGTCTCAATGGTTTGCACAGCGCCTGCGCTGTCGGTGATGGTGAGTGTAACAGTGCCACCAATTTCATTACTGGTGCCCTGCAGCTCGGGTGTTAAGTCGCTGACATCGCCTACGTTTTGAATGGTGAGTATTGGCGCTTGCGTGTCTAACGTAATTGTATCTGTAACTGTTGTCGTATTTCCTGCTTCGTCAGATACACTCACTTCGATGGTGTTATCACCTTCATTTAAATCTGTTTGTGGAGTTACTTCCCAGTTACCATTTGCATCTACTGTGGTGGTAAGTGTTTGTTCAACCCCGTTATCATCAGTAATAACAACCGTGATGCTGGTACCAACGTCTGCATCACTAGTGCCTGAAATGGTAGGTGTTGAGTCGTTAGTTACAGTATCAAAGTTTACGGTTAAGCTAGGCCCTGATGTATCTATAATGCCTGTAGCAGTATCTGAAGCACTATTTCCAGCAGCATCAGATACTTCAGCTTCTACAGAATAATCGCCCGAGGCCAACTCTTGGGAAAGTTCAACACTCCAATTACCATCTGCATCTGTTGTTGTGCTAAATGTGCGAACAACCCCTTGAGAATCAGTAACCGTTAAATTTATAACTGTGCCTGCAACTACGTCAGTTGTGTTACCAGAAATAACCGGTGTTGTATCATTACTTGTTTCTAGTTCATTTACTTGTATGGTTGGAGGCGTAATATCAATTACAGCATCAAGCTCTGCATTTGCGCTTCCACCACCTATGTCTGTTACTGTCGCACTAATTAAAATGGTGCCTTCAGCCAAATCGGCTGGCGGAGTAACACTCCAGAGTCCGTTTTCATCAACAACCGTAGTTAAAGTAATTATTCCACCCGCTGAGTCAGTGATCTGAACTTCAACTTGAGAGCCAACTTGTGCATTAAAAGTATCACCATTTATTTGAGGTGTTTGATCGTTAGTTTCGCCAATAACATCAATGGTAATAGTCAATGCGCTTGTATCAATTGTGCCTGAAGCACTTGCTGTGCCTTCATTACCAGCGCTATCGCTAATACTTGCATCTACAGAGTAGGCCCCTTCAGCTAAAGCCGCAGGTACTTCTACTGTCCAACTTCCGTCTGCAATTACTTGTGCTGAAATTGTTTGTACTGCACCATTAGCATCGGTCACTGTTAAAGTTATGGTTGAACCAGCAGGCTCCCCGCTAACCGTGCCTGAAATGGTCGGTGTTGTATCACTCGTATCGCCTAGTGAATTAATAGTAACTATTGGCGCTGTGGTATCAACTTCTCCCGTTGTTGTGGCTGTGGTTTCATTACCTGCGTTATCGGTAACCGATACTTCAACAGTAAATTCACCTTCACTTAATTCGTTCGGTACATCAACACTAAAGGTGCCATCGGCTTGTACTTCTGTGGTAATAGTTTGTGGATTACCTGCTTCATCAGTAACTGTAATAGTAACAACCGTGCCCTCTGGCTCACCCGTTGCGGTGCCTGAAATAGTTGGGGTGGTGTCGTTAGTATCACCTAAGGGGTCAATAATAACTGTTGGCGCGGCAGTATCAACTTCGCCTGTTGTTGTTGCGGTAGTTTCATTACCTGCTGTATCGGTAACCGATACTTCAACCGTAAACTCACCCTCACTTAATTCATTTGGTACATCAACACTAAAAGTGCCATCGGCTTGTACTTCAGTGGTGATTATTTGTGGGTTACCAGCGTCATCAGTTACTGTAATAGTAACAACCGTGCCCTCCGGCTCACCCGTTGCGGTGCCTGAAATGGTTGGGGTGGTGTCGTTAGTATCACCTAATGGGTCAATAATAACTGTTGGCGCAGCAGTATCAACTTCGCCTGTTGTTGTTGCGGTAGTTTCATTACCTGCTGTATCGGTAACCGATACTTCAACAGTAAATTCACCTTCACTTAATTCATTTGGAACATCAACACTAAATGTGCCATCGGCTTGTACTTCTGTGGTTATGGTTTGTGGGTTACCTGCTTCATCCGTAACTATAATAGTAACAACCGTGCCTTCTGGTTCGCCCGTTGCGGTGCCTGAAATAGTTGGTGTTGTATCGTTGCTATCCGCCAGTGCATCAATCGTAATATTTGGTGCGGTATTATCGATAGTTCCCTGTGCAGAAGCTTCACTTTGGTTACCTGCTTCATCACTAACGATGGCATTAACACTAAAGTCACCTTCAACTAACTCATTAGTAGTATCGGCTGTCCAGCTACCATCAGCTAGCGTTTGTGTTGTAATTGTTTGTGTATTACCACCAGCATCTGTAACGATTAACGTAACAGTTGTTCCGGCTGGTACATTTTGTACAGAACCTGAAATTGTTGGAGTAGTATCGGCACTATCTGGGATTGTATTAATTGCTATAATTGGAGCTGATAAATCAATTGTTCCACTAACAGTATCGCTTGCTTCATTACCCGCAGCGTCTGTTACTGTTGCTGTAATTGTAAAATCGCCTTCAGCAACAGCTTGAGTTGCACCTACTTGCCAAGTTCCATCTTCTGACACAACCGCCGTCAATGTTTGTGACTCACCATTTGCATCAGTAACTAAAACACTAACAAGGCTACCCGGTGCTACATCACTCGTTGTTCCGCTAAATGTAGGCGTTGTATCGTTTGAATCAGCAAAGTCATTTATTGCAACTAAAGGAGGGGTGGTATCAACTGAGCCTAATTGTGAATCTTGAGCTGCGTTACCCGCATTATCAGATACATTAGCTGTTACTGTAAAATCTCCCTCGCTTAAAGCAGTTGGAATCTCAATACTCCAAGTACCATCAGCACTTATAGTAGTCACTAACTGTTGCTCAGCCCCTAGACTATCGGTAATAATTAAAGTTACTTCACTGCCCGATGCTAATCCTTGGGTAGAGCCTGTAAGAGTAGGTGTTGTATCGTTTGTATCAGCAATATTGTTAATAGTTACACTTGGTGCGGTTAAATCGACCGTACCTGTAACAGTTGCCGTACTGCTATTGCCTGCAGTATCACTAACACTCGCTGTTACTGTGAAATCTCCTTCACTGAGATCTGCAATAATATCCGCTGTATATGTACCATCGGCATTTGTAATTGTTGTGAGTGTTTGTTCATTGCCTTCGCTGTCAGTTATTACTAAGGTAACTTCTGTTCCTGCTGGTACATCAATTACGTTGCCACTTACTGATGGGGTTACATCATTCGTATCCTCAATAGGATTAATCGTGATTGCAGGATCTGTTAAATCAATTTCTCCAGTTTCACTTGCAGAAGCTGTATTACCCGCAGCATCAGTTACAGTTGCAACCACACTAAACTGGCCTTCAACTAATTCATTACTTGCCTCAACTGACCAGCTTCCGTCAGCACCAGTAACTACTTGCACGGTTTCTGCTACGCCATCGCTTCCTGTAAATGTAACGGTTACTACCGCACCAGGATCTACGTCTTGGGTAGAGCCGCTAACTGTTGGTGTTGTATCGTTAGTATCAATAATAAAATTAATACTTACAGTTAAATCAACATTACCTACTGCACTTGCTTGCGCCTCATTGCCCGAGTCATCTATAACCGTTGCAACTACAGTAAAGTCGCCCTCAGGCAGAGGGGTTGTTACTTGTGCAGACCACGAACCATCTTCTTGCGTCACTGCTAGTAATGTAAATGTGCTGCCATCGCTTGCAGTAATAGTTAAAGTAATGGTTGTACCAGCAGGCACATTACCGGTGTTACCACTTAAAAATGGAGTGGTATCGTTAGTATTAGCAATTGCATCGATTTGAATTGAGATAGGAGCAAACGTTATTTCACCGTTTGTTTGAGCAGATGCCTCATTACCCGCAGCATCTGATACTGACGCAGTTGCGGTAAATTCACCACCAGGCAAGATTTCACTAGCATCAACACTCCATGTGCCATCTTCATTTAATAAAGTAGTTAAAGTTTGTACGTTACCGTTAATATCGGTTACTAATACTGTAATAACAGAGCCCGCAGGAGCGTCTTCCACCCTACCTACAAATGTTGGTGTAGTATCGTTAGTATCAGCAATTGCAGTAACGGTAATATCAGGGTTTGTTAAATCAACAACACCTTGGTTATTTGCTTGGGCTTGATTACCTGCAGCATCACTTACACTTGCATCAACCTCAAACTGCCCTTCAGCCAATGGCGTAGTTACGTCGATAGACCAATCCCCATCAGCGTTAGTTTGGGTTAATAATGTTTGAGTTTGACCATCAAAATCGGTAATAACCACACTAATAATAGAGCCTGCAGGTACATCTTGCGCGTTACCTGTAATCGTTGGCGTGGTGTCTTGAGTGTCGTTAATATTATTAATTTGTACCGAAGGCGCCGTTAAATCAATTACTCCTGAATCACTTGCTAATGCTAAGTTTCCTACACTGTCGCTTACTTGTGCATCAACAGTAAAATCACCTTCAGGTAAAGGAGTCCCTACTTCTACACTCCAGCTTCCATCGGCTTGGGTAACTGCAGTTAATGTTTGTATTTGTCCTGCACTATCTGTAACAGTAATTGTTACTTGAGTGCCCTCAGGAACACCATTTGTTGTTCCAACAAGTGGTGGTGTTGAGTTATTTGTTTCATCAGTTACATTTACGGTGATTACCGGAGCAGTTAAATCTACATTCGCTAAAGCTTGGTCTATAGCTTGATTTCCAGCTGCATCAATCGCAACAGCGCTTACGTTAAACTCCCCTTCAGATAAAGGTGAGGTGGTAGTAATTACCCAATTTCCTTGAGCATCAACCTGAGTAACTATTGTTTGTACCGTACCTGCACTATCCGTTAACGTGACTGATACATTATCCCCAGTATTCAAACCAGATACTGTCCCTGTCACTGTCACTATTTGCGAAGCAGAATCGGCAACAGGATCAATAGCAATAAGTGGAGGTGTTGTATCAACCTCAATTGAAATAGTGTCGTTTATAGGATTACCAACAGGATCCGTCGCTTCAACAACAACCGTTACAGGGCCATCAGCAATTGGTGTTGGTAGGGTTATTTCAAAGGTACCATCAGGGCCAATTACAACACTAATTACTTGAGAGTTTCCATCAACATCAGTTACCGTTACATTAACAGTTTCGCCGATTAAGTTTTCGCTCGTACCGGTGATTGTGGGTTGTGATGAGTTAGTAATACCTAGCTCATTAAGTGAAATAGATGCAGTAGTTGAATCAGGCACAATACCATCAGAGGTATCTCTTAAATTAAAAGCTTCAGTAGCGCCTTGCTCAAAAGATGAATCAAAAGTAACACTACTAGGATCAACACTTTCAGAAATTCGGGTTAGCTGTACAAACGAACTGCCTCCATCTGCACCCGCAGCGTTCCCCCCACCAGCGGCTGTTGCCTCTAAATTATCTAGAATGTCCCCATCACCTTCTAACGCATCTAAAAAATCTGTTACATCAGAATTAGCCGCTGTTGATGGGTCTTGCTCTGCCCCTAAATCTAAGCTTGCAATTGCTTCATCTAAACTTTCATCAAAAACAGTTGTTTCGCTAGAATCTCTGGCTTCTTTCGCTAATAAGTCTGGTGTTATTTTTACCTTTTGATTTGCGGGTATAGATAAGGTTTCACCTTGCACATCAATTTGTAACGACGATTTAATAGCAGTAACAACTAAATCACCCACGGTGATAATGTCACCAACATTTAATGCTCTTATTGACCCATCATCCAGCACCACACCTGCCGAACCTTGAATATCAATAACTACCAGTTGATTTGCTTCCATTTTGGTACCCTCAAACTTTTTAAAATAACAATCTAATAAGTTAAAGGTAGGACAAAAAAGCCACATAGATACTGTACTCAAGTACAGGTTTAAAAGAAAAATTCAAAAAATAAAAAATCAACAAGAAAGTGGTAGAAAATTTTTTTTATGCTAACCAAAACGATTACTTGCAAAAATAGTATTCCTTTACTAAATACTTAAGGGAGTATTTACGGTCTTAACAGGATCTAAGAGGAAGAAATGATTACAAAAAACACTTTTAAGAAACATCAAGAGACTATGTTAATCGGACTAACGATTACAGCCGCAACTCTACTAAACTATGTGCATGCAAATGAACAATCAGCAATGCCACTTACCTATGTCTCAAGTAAAGCGATTGAAAACAATCCTGAAGTACAAGAAGCATGGCATGCTTTTAAATCTTCGATTTATGGAGTAGATGCTGCCCGCTCAGGTTATTTACCAAGTGTTGATGTATCAGCAAGCGCGGGCTATGAAAGAAGAAATTACGGTGTTGAAGAAGAATATAACCGTAATACAGCCGAGTTAAGTGTTACTCAAATGCTTTACGACGGTTTTAGGACCTCGAATACGGTTGATCGCTTTAAACGCATTCAACTCATTAGGTACTTTGAGCTTATTTCTCAAACAGAACAAACAGCACTTGAAGCCTCAATAGCCCTGCTCGACGTACAAAAATTCAAAGAGTTAGTACAACTTGCAGAAGCAAATTTACAAGAGCACGAGTCTGTATATCAACAAATAGAACAAAGTGTAGGAGCTGGTGTAGCGCGCGCTGCCGACCTAGAACAAATTAGTGGGCGCTTATCTTTAGCACAATCTAACGTATTAACGGAGTACTCAAATTTACATGATGTAAGCGCTCGCTACTTAAGGGTTGTAGGAGAGCTTCCTATGAACGATATAAAGCAAGCTGACCTTGATGAAAAAAATATACCAATTTCAGTTAATCAAGCGCTAGACGTCGCTTACAAAAATAGCCCTTCATTTTACGCCTCTTTGTATAATATTGAAGCACAAAAAGCGAACGCAAAAGCACAAAAAGCAGCGTTTCATCCTAACGTAGATTTATCTGCCCGCTACGGTAGCCAAGATAGAGATGAACTTGGTCAAAATGAAACCAGAACAGAAGCGCGAGTCGGCATCGATATTAGCTATAATTTATATAATGGTGGTCTTGATAATGCCAATTTAGAACAAGCCTATCAGGATATAAACATTGCAAAATATCAACGCGATCAGTCTTGTATTGATATTCGTCAGAGTCTGCAAATTGCTTATTACAACGTCACTATATTAGAGCAAAAGTTACCGGCGCTTGATCAACACCGCGAATCATCAACTAAAGTTAAAATTGCATATAAGGATCAATTCGATATAGGCCAACGAACTCTACTAGACGTACTTGATGCCGAAAACGAGTCATTTCAATCAACACGTTCATACATAGTGGCGCTTTACGACCGTCAATCAGCTATTTTAACTATGCTAAAAGAAATGGGGAAATTACTGCCAGCACTTAACGTGATGTCAGATAAATACCCTACATTAAAAGAGCTAACTGACGACCCTATTGTTCATAACGCACAAAATATCTGTCCGAGTTACGATGTAGCAACCACTTTTAGCCGCAAGGCATTTCTTCAAAAAAAAGCTAAGCAAGATAATGCATACATGAGTGTAACGGCTATGCCAAGGTACTTAGATATACCGCTGGAAACCGACACGACAGCAAGCAGCTTTACCGATGATGATGGTGACGGCGTACCAAATGAGCAAGACACTTGCCCAAGCACACCTTTGAGTACAAATGTAGATTTATCTGGTTGCACAATTTATAGCACATCAACCTCGAATATAGAAATTGGTATTCCTTTTTCTGCTGACTCAAGCGATGTAAGGTCTCAATATATTCAAGAAATTAGTCGGCTTGCAGATTTTTTAAAAGAGAACCCAACTAAACAGGTTGAAATACAAGGTCATGCCTCTTTAGATGGAGACCGTAAATATAACCGTAAACTATCAGAAAAACGTGCGTTTGCCGTAGCTGAAATTCTGATTAAGCAATTCGATGTAGAACCTAAACGTGTTAAATCGTTCGGGTATGGCATCGATCAACCACGTGTAAACGAAATATCAGTAAGAGCAAATGCTGCGAATCGACGTATCGAAGCTGTAATTACTGATACCTAAAGACAATTAACGTTATGTAAATAACCTAAACTCGGCATGAAATATTTAAGTCGAGTTTAGGTTTACTAGTAACAATCCTATGCAGTTCTACATAACATTGGATGGTGTATGGAATTAAACGATGTACTTGATCATGGTGGCATCCTCGTTGACTGCCTAGCAGTTTTATGTCGTCATCATGGTAAGGAGTTTTCAAGAGAAGCACTATTAAATGGACTTCCTCTAACTGATGGAAATCTTACTCCATCAGGTTTTTCGCGCGCAGCAAAGCGCATCGGCTTTAAATCAAAAGTAGTTAATAAGCCATTACAAAAAATTAATACAGCACTGCTACCTGCCATCTTAATTTTAAAAGATAACCAAGCCTGTGTTATTAATTCTATTGATTACGATAAACAGTTGGTGAGTGTAATTTACCCAGAACTTACAGAATCAGTTATCGAACAAAGCATTGATGAGTTAGCTGCTAACAGTGTAGGTTTAGTTATTTATGCTCAACCAGAGTTTGCATTTGATGAGCGAACACCTGTACTTGAAAAACTATCAAAAGACGGATGGTTTTGGGGAGTAATTAAAGAATGCCGCTCACTTTATAAAGACGTAATTATTTCGGCTGTTGCTTTGGGTTTTTTGTCGGTTGCTATGCCTTTATTTGTAATGAACGTATATGACCGCGTAGTGCCCAACCACGCAACAGAAACCTTATGGGTACTTGCCATTGGCATTTTAATAGCACTCACTGCTGACTTTGTTTTGCGTTTAGTAAGAGGCTACTTTGTAGAGCTTGCTGCCAGTAGAATAGATGTCAAAGTATCGGCTGTAATAATGGAGCGGGTATTAGGTATGAAACTAAAAAACCGCCCATCGTCCGCAGGCTCCTTTGCTAGCAACATTCAATCATTTGAAGCTGTACGTAACTTTTTTAGCTCCATAACGCTTGTCGCATTAGTCGACTTACCATTCGTAGTTTTATATTTAATTGTTATCGCCATTATTGGCGTCCCCCTAAGTTTACCCATTATAGCGGGCGCACTTATATTATTAGCTTACGCTATAGCCGCACACCGCAAACTTGAGGCTCTTTCAGAACAAACAATGAAAGCAAGCTCAATGCGAAATGCAGTATTAGTCGAAAGCTTAACCAATATTGAAGATGTAAAGAGCTTTCACTCAGAGTGTAAAACACAGTCTGTATGGGAAAAGTCGACCATTTACATTGCACAAGTAAACGCACATAGCCGACTCGTTTCTAGCTCTATATCAAATACAGCATCATGGATACAGCAATGCGTAGGCGTAATAATAATGATAATAGGCGTACACCTCGTTATTGAAGGTGAGCTAACTCAAGGCGGGTTAATTGCAGCCTACCTATTATCGTCTCGTGCTATGGGCCCAATCGGGCAGTCGGCCGCTGTTTTAGCACAATATCATCATGCCGCAATAGCAATGCAATCGCTGAACGAGATTATGGAAAAAGAGGTCGAGCGTCCACCTGGTAAGCATTGGTTAAGCCACCCTATTTTAAAGGGTGATATAGAATTTAAAGATGTATGTTTTAAATACTCTGACGAATCTCATAATGCGCTCAACGGCGTTAGTTTTAAAATTAAAGCCGGTGAAAAAGTCGCCATTTTAGGACGCAATGGCTCAGGTAAAAGTACATTAGAAAAGCTTATTTTAGGACTATACGAACCCTGTTCAGGATCAATTTTGATGGACAATAATGATATACATCAAATTGACCCAGCTGAGCTTCGTCATAATATTGGCTACCTACCACAAACCGTTGCCCTGTTTTATGGAACCTTGAAAGACAACCTCACCATGAGTGCTTGGCATGCCAAAGACGAGCAAATTATTGAAGCCTGTGAGCGAAGCCAATTATTTGATTTAATTAATTCGCACCCAGACGGATTTGATTTACAAGTAGGCGAGCAAGGTCGTCAATTATCAGGTGGCCAGCGCCAAGCTGTAGGTATGGCAAGAGCCATAATTAACGACCCTCCAATACTATTACTAGATGAGCCAACCTCATCGCTAGATCATAATAGTGAAAGTAAAATTATTAACAATTTAAAGGGTTATTCTAAAGATAAAACCTTAATCGTGGTGACTCACCGCTCATCATTACTTGAGCTTGTTGACCGAATTATAGTTTTAGATAACGGAAAAGTAGTTGCTGATGGACCAAAACAAAAAGTAATTGCAGCGTTAAATAATAAGACAGTGGAGCAAGCCTCATGAGTGACAATAAAAAACCACTTGAACAGCGCTCCTTTGAATCTGTTAGCAGAGCAATAGAAGCAAGAAAACAAGGCAAGCCATCAGTATTTAATAAACTATTTAAAGGATGGATTTCTCCGCCTAACAGCCAAGACTGGGTAGTAGATGCTCAGTGGGAAAAAATGCAACAGGAGCCAGCAAGCGCTAGGTTATTGCTCTATTTAATTTGTTTAACGTTTATATGCCTTATTGTGTGGTCTGGTTTTGCTAATTTAGATGAAGTTGCTCGTGGTGAGGGGCGTGTTATTCCCTCCAATAAATTACAACTTATTCAATCTTATGATGGTGGTATGGTCGAAAAAATAAATGTAAAAGAGGGGCAAATAGTAAATGAGGGTGATGTACTCATTAAAATAGACCCTACCCGCTTTATTTCTAGCTTTAGAGAAAACCAATCCAAAGTTGAGTCGTTAAGCGCAAAAGTAGCGAGGCTCAGAGCACTCACTCAAAAAAAGGAGCTCGTATTTAGCGAGTCTGTTATTAAAAATGCGCCTAGAGTTGTGCAACATGAGCGTTCTCTTTATTTGAGTAACAGCCAAGAATTAGAGCAACAAGTAAGTATTCACAAACGCCAACTAGAGCAGCGACACCAAGATTACATTGAAGCCAAAGCGGCACTTGAACAGCATACGAGCGCGCTGCGCTTAACAAACAGAGAGCTCTCTGTTACTCGCCCATTGTTACGCACGGGCGCTATCTCAGATATAGATATTATTCGTTTAGAGCGCCAAATAGTTGATCTAAACGGCGAGATAAACAGAACCAAGGCAGTTATAAATAGGAGCCTTTCGGCCATTAACGAAGCTAAAAATAAGGTAACCGAAGTTGAACTCGTTATGATTAACCGTTGGAACAATGAACTATCCGAAGCGCTACTTCGACTAGATTCAATTAAAGAAACTGAATCTGGCTTGGCCGATAAAGTAACTCAAACCGAAATACGTTCTCCTGTTAAAGGCACTGTACAGCGATTATTAGTTAATACTGTTGGCGGTATTTTACAGCCCGGTAGTGATGTTATGGAAATTGTCCCGCTTGACGATCAACTTGTAGTAGAGGCAAAAATTCCGCCTAAAGACATTGCATTTTTACGCCCTGGGCAATCTGCGATGATAAAATTTAGTGCCTACGACTTTGCCGTATATGGAGGCCTTGAGGCAGAGGTTTTACATATTAGCGCCGATACCATTACAGATGACCGTGAGAATACCTTTTATTTGGTGCAACTAAAAACCACCAAAAATAACTTTTCAAAAGAGCTGACTATTATTCCAGGAATGACCACTCAAGTGGATATTATTACCGGTAAAAAAACCGTACTTGAGTATCTTTTAAAACCAGTTCTTAGAGCTACATCGCAAGCAATGACAGAGCGTTAAGCATTTAATAAATGGAGAAATAATGCGCCAAAGTATTTTTATTACACAGCCTGAATTTGAATCGAAGCACTGGCGAGCAGCGTTTCCTGATTGTTTAATATGCACAAAAGAACCAAACAGAGTAACGGCATCAAGTATTATTTGGGTTTTAGCCGGTACACCGAACTGGCTTGAGCTCGTTAAAAAATATTCGCAACAACGTTTACTCGTTATTGTTATGACCAACGAACTTGAAATAAATCAACTTAGGAGTGCGCTTGAAGCAGGAGCTAGAGGATACGTAGAAGCACTCGCCACCAAAGTAATTATTGAACAAGTACTTGAGACAATTTGTTCTGGCGGAATATGGTTACCAGGACAATTACTATCTAATTTAGTGGGAGCTTTATCAAATACACCATTTAAATATGCGAGCACATGCGAGCTTGATTTACTCACCAAAAGAGAACGCCAAGTAGTTGATATTGTTGTAACTGGTGCTACTAATAAACAGGCTGCAGAGTCTTTAAATATTACAGAGCGTACGATTAAAGAGCATATGGGTTCTATATTTAATAAGCTAAAAGTACGCGACCGCATCCAATTAATGTTAGTTGTAAAAGGGCATTAACCGCACGGTTAATGCCCTTTTACTCTTTAATAACCCCATCAAAGCCTAAGTTAATAAGTGTATCGAGGTCATCTTGACTGGTAACACCTTGTGCGACCACTTTAATACCAATAGAGTGCGCTAACGTACAAACCCCTCGCAGGAATGTTTGGTTATCTTGGCTGTAACTAATATTATGCCCATAAACGCTATCAATCTTAATCATTTCAAGCCCGAACTCCTGAATTTTTTCAATTTTAGTAAATTCAGGACCTACACGTTTTAACGCCACCTTAGCGCCCATACACCTTACATCTTCACAAAAGCCTTTAAATATTTTAATTTCGCTGACGGCAATACTTTCTCGTATATCAAAGCAAATTTTAGAGGCTAAATCAGGAAATGCCGATAGATAGGTAAGAATTGAAGCAAGCGCAGCATCATCAAGTAATGTTTGGGCAGATAACTCAACCGAAATCAGCTCACTTGGTGGCTCAATACTATACTGGGCAACCAACGCCTTGATTAAACCCCAATCTAAACGCGCTAATAACTTTAGTCGATTAGCCCACTGGTAATAATAACTTGCACGATATATTTGCCCGCCAAGCTCTAGGCTCAGTCCTAATTGATTTTGCATCAACTGCCCCGTAAAACTCGTTACTGGGTATGTGTTAATTTCTAGCGCTTTGTTATCTAGAGCTTCTTCTATTGCATTTTGCCAACTCGTTGCATCATCAAATAACTCGCTTTTTTGTTTATTGTCACTTACTTTTGCTTGAACACCTGGTTTATTATCGGCTGATTTTAAAAGTTCATCGGCTCGTTTTAATACATCAAACCGCGTGTCATTCTTTTGTATGTAAGTGCAACTATGCGGTATAGCTAATTCAATATTTTTATACTCTTCAATAAAAGATTCATGGAGCCTAACTACTTTTTTACTCAATAGTTCAATATCATCAGTATCACTAAACAGTACAGTAAAGTCATTATGTGATATTCGGGCTATGTAGTTTTCTGAAAAGTGTGCTTCATTTGATTCTAAAAACTCGATTAAAACCTGCGAAAAACGACGTAAGAAATTAACCATTTCTACACGGCTAATTTGTTCGCTCATTTTATCTAGGTTTACAACCCGAAATAAAAACAAGGCGCCATGGGCATGATCTTTCGATTTTTGTAAGTGGGCCTCAAGCGTTGCACCAAAGTATTCTCTATTTGCTAAACCAGTTAGCTCATCATGTTGTGATTTAAATCTAAGCTCTTCTAAACGTTTACTATCTTCTTTAATAATACGACTAAAACGGGTAGATAATTGGTTCATAGATTGCACTAAACGTGCAAACTCAAATGTACGAGGGACGGTGGATTTAATAAAACGTTTTTCACCAAATGCATTAGCCTGATACACAACATCATCTAGCGGTTTTAATATCCTACTTAAAAAGTAAGCACTAACTATACAAGCAAAAAAAGCGACAATTAAAAAACTAAAAAATAGTTTAAGCGCACTTTCCCATAAGGCTTGCTCAGCATATTGACTGTGGCTTTCTATAAACAAAGTTCCAAATTGCTGCCAACCATTATTTACTTGCCCAACCCCTGGTTGAACATTTAACCCATACATTGCCTTAAACCACTGTGGAGCCGTCGCTTTAAGCTCATCGGTAAATGTGCGTTTAACAATCACCTCACCATTAGGGTTTTGTAGCTCTATTCGTTTATAGTGACCGGTATCAAATGTGGCTGAAACTAATAATTCAAGCTCAACGGGGTCTTTGTCTAATTGACTGATCATCAACGCAAGTGAGCTGGCGTTATCTACATTTTTTAAGTACAGCTGGGTCGAAAAATAATTTTTAGCCGAATTAGTACTAATTAAAACACTACTTATAAAGCCCACAAAAATAACAATTAATAATGCAATCCATAGCTCTTGCCTGAGTGTTATTTTTCGTTTTTTAAGATACTTAGATAAGGAAAATGATGCCATTACCACATAACTCCTTCTTTGGTTGTCTGCTCCAAAATTTTACGCCAGCGTGAAAGTCTTGCTGTTGGGCTGGCTACACTTTTGGTTGAATTATTAGCCCATAAACCTTGGCTGTTAAAGCTAAAAACAGGGCTTAAATCTACACGTTTTGCAGCAGGTAAAACCTTTGTTATTAAACTGTCTAAAATAAGTGGCTGAGCGTTTGGTGTAGCAAAATAACCTAACACCATATGCGCTTGCGTTTTGTTAGTGCCCGCAATTTTTGCTTTTACATAAATAAGGCGTAACTTGTCGTCGCTCACACCTAACGCTCTTAAGCTGATATATTTTGCTATTGCGTAATCTTCACAATCACCGAGGCCTCTGCCTAATGTTTCTAAAGGGGTTGCCCAATAATCGTTTTGTTTCCATAGCAAAATATCTGTCTGGTAGCGTAAATTACGCGCAAAAAAATCATTAACAATAAGAATTTGTTGTTGCTCTGGCTTGTTTTGAGTTTGCACCAACATGCTTTGCCAGTTGCGTGCAACCGCCGCTCGCGCAGGTCCATATTTTTGACCCATGAGCTCTATAAAGGTATTAAATTGAATAGTTAGTCGGCTTGCAAGCACACCACTGGAGAGTACAAAAAACAGCAATAGGTAGCGCAAATTGGCTTTGCACCATATAAATAATTGAGGATTTAAATGACTTGGCTTAATCGCCATTTACAGAGCCACTGTTAATATAAGTGGCAATAAAATACATCTGTTGAGCACTACGCAATCTGCTTAAAATTAATCCTAACAACAGCATAGCACTCAATATAGGAGGATGAGATATTTTGAATAACTTTTTTAGTAGTACGTTACTTTTTTAACTTCGCGTGGTTTTACTTCACCTATGTATAAATCGTGCACACGCTTCATATTAAGCTCAAGCTCGGTCACGTAAGTATCATCTACTGCGTAAGTTTTAATTATTTGTGCACCTTTAATAAGCCCCTGCACTTTACTTTCTAAGTAATCGTCTTGAGCAATTGAGCCTTCCACCGTTGTTCCTGCGGTAATTTTTTGCCCATAGACTTGCTCAGTAAGCTCCCGGTAAGCTTCAAGCTTAGAAGCCTTAATGGCCATAAGTTGCTTTTGCGACAAGTTAGCACCTTTTTGCAAGCTAATAGGTGCATACCCTATCGCTTTTAAAACGGGGTAATTATTTGGCTCTACATATTTATATTCAACATGCTTATCAAAAACGCTGCTACAACCACCTAAGGTTAAACACCCAAGTGTAATAAGTAATGAAATTGCTCGCATAGCATTTAGCCCTTGTATAGTAATTAGCAGTACATATGCACGTTTAATGCCATTTATAGCATTACTAATAATTACCAAATAACATTGGTACAGTCCTTGCTCTACCTAGTTAATAGCTAACGTTTAATTGGAGTAAAATTATGAAGTCGTTTTTATCATTGGCATTTGCAGGATTAAGTGCAACGGCATTATTAACGTTCTCCCCTTTTACTAAAGCACAGTGGTATGAATCAACGGGTCACGCGAACGTCCAAAATGGTGATACAAGCGCGGCTAAATCTGCCGCTATAAAAGATGCGATTACACAGGCGTTAGTATTCTCTGGCGCACGGGTTAGCTCTGTGCAAACGTTGGTAGATGGCGTGTTGATGCAAGATCAGCTAAAAATTAGCAGCCACGGAGAAATTCAAAAAATTGAACTGGTCAGCGAAAATAAATACGACAATAAATTTGCCGTTACATTACGGCTCGATATTTTTTCTCAAACAGAGCAATGCCCACAAAATAGTTTTAATAAGTTTGTGGCCGTTACACAAAGCCAACTTGTTCATCGTGAACACGCCAAAATGGGTCAAATATTTGACGTAAGCAAAGCTATTAGCAAAAATATTTTTACTTCCCTGCAAAAATCAAAAATGAGCGCAGTACCTATTGCTTACTATAATAATGCAATAAGCGTTGATAAGTACTTTTCGCAGCAGCACGACTATTCAAATGCCCAATTAGAAGAAATATCTTCGCGCAGTAACGCTCAATATGTACTGCTTAGCCAAATAACCAGCCTTTCAACTAGCGACAAACTCAATAACGATTATGCATTTTGGCAAGACGAGGCGTACGAGCGCAGTTACAACATTGAATTTGTATTATTTGATGGCACTACCTATGAGCAACTTTGGCAAAATAGTTACCATACTCAAGCAATTTGGCCATTTGAAAAAACAACCATAGTTGACGTTAATAGTGATAGGTTTTGGCAATCGCCTTATGGGCAAAGCATAACCGATACCAACCAAGCAGTAAGTTATGACATTCAAGCAGCCATGGCGTGTTTGCCAACTCAAGGCAAAATAATGCACATGGAAAATAGCAAAATCGTTATTAATTTAGGTAAAGCTCATGGGTTAAAAAAAGGCCAGATGCTAAGCATTGCGCACCATAACTATTTAACCGACGCAGCGGGTAATGTTATGCCACACACCATCACCACGCTTAATAAAATTCGCGTTGAGCAGCTTTATCAGCAAACTGCAGTAGCTGTCAGTATTGATGACAAACCACTACCTGGCGTGCAAATTAACGATGTAGTAGAAATAATCAGCCAAGATCTTTAGTTAATTTAGCTTTTAAATTAGGGTGAGCCGATAACCACTTGCCCAATTGTTCTACACCCGATAAATGCGGATAATGCTTTCTGCATGCAAACACCACATTACGCTGCTGATTAGGGAATATAGGCAAGTAATCAATCCCTACACGGTCGGTACATGCCAGTTTTGGTACAAATGTAATACCGTCATCCATGGCCACTAACGCTAATAATGTTTCTAAACTATTACCTTTATACTGATTAGATATATCGACTCCCGCAGAAAAACAAAACTTTTGGGCTTGATCTTTAAAGCAATGACCATCACTTAACATTAGTAGGCTGCATCCTTGAAGGTCGTTCAACGCCACTTTTTTATGCTTAGAAAGCGCGTTATCTTGTGATACCGCCACTAAAAAATCTTCTTTGTATAAAGCAACCGTATGGTAATTAATAAGCTCTGGCACATCGGCTAAAATAGCAAAGTCGAGTTCGCCATTATTTAAAGCTTCTAAAATTGTTGCTGTTTGCATCTCAATAAACGAAAACTGACTATCAATAAATGCCGCTTTCATTGATGTTAATAACGCAGGCAACAAGTAAGGCGCAATGGTAGGAATAATACCAATAGTTAATTTACCTTGTAGGGGCTCATTAGAAGTAGCAGCAAGTTCTTTGAGTATTTGCGTTTGTTCTAAAATAATCTCTATTTGCGTCAACAAACGTTCACCTTTTGCTGTTAACGTAACTTGTTTAGTTGAGCGGTCAAATAAAGTAACGCCAAGCTCATGTTCGAGTTTTTTTACTTGGCCACTTAATGTAGGCTGACTTACAAAACATGCATTGGCGGCTTTGCGAAAGTGCTTGTATTGCGCTATTGCTTTTACATATTCAAAATCTTTTAAGTTCATATTCAGCTCCGCATGATAGTTTATAACTATCAGTTTAATACAAACAAACGATTGGAACTATATTTAATTGTTCGCCATAATGGCTATCAACAAATCAAGAGGAACAAAAAACTATGTTAAACAATATCGAAGGTCAAACAGTCCCAAGTGTTACATTTGCAACTCGTCAAAATAACGAATGGAAATCAGTAACAACAGATGAAATTTTTAAAGGTAAAACGGTTGTAGTGTTTTCACTACCTGGTGCATTCACACCAACATGTTCATCAACTCACTTACCACGTTACAACGAATTAGCAGGCGTACTTAAGCAAAACGGCGTTGACGAAATTGTATGTTTATCAGTAAACGATACCTTTGTAATGAACGCATGGGCTGAGCATCAAGAAGCGCAAAACATTACTTTATTACCAGACGGCAACGGCGAATTTACTGACGGCATGGGCATGTTAGTAGACAAAAACGATCTAGGCTTTGGTAAGCGCAGCTGGAGATACTCTATGCTTGTTAAAGATGGCGTGGTTGACAAAATGTTCATCGAACCAGATTTACCAGGTGACCCGTTTGAAGTATCTGACGCAGACACAATGCTTGATTACATCAACCCTAAGCAAGCTAAACCAGAACCTGTAAGCATCTTCACTAAACCTGGCTGTCCTTTTTGTAAAAAAGCAAAAGAGCTTCTTGCAGAAAAAGGCTTCGCATATGAAGAGATTGTTATGGGTGCAGGCGCATCACTAACAAGTCTAAAAGCTGTATCTGGTCGTGACACTGTTCCACAAATATTCATTGGTGGTAAGCACATCGGTGGTTCAGACGACTTAGAAAAATACTTTGCTTAATTAAGTAAAAAATAGCAGGGGCGTACGCGCCCCTCTATATCAATCTCATCGCTTAGATTGAAAATAATAAAGGATACCACTATGAAAGAATTGCAAACCGATGTTGTTGTTATAGGCGCTGGCACTGCTGGTTTAAGTGCTTATCGTAATGCTAAACAGTTCACACAAAATGTATTAATGATCGAATCAGGCCCATACGGCACCACATGTGCACGTGTTGGTTGTATGCCAAGCAAGTTATTGATTGCAGCCGCCGAAGCCGCACACGCAATTGAAATGGCACCTGCATTTGGTGTTCATAGCTCAAAGCCTGTCATTGATGGCAAAGCAGTTATGGCACGCGTTAAAAGTGAACGAGATCGTTTTGCAGGATTCGTAGTAGAAGCCGTAGATGAATTACCAGATGGTGATAAAATTCGTGGTTACGCTAAATTTTTAGACGCAAACCGCGTACAAATAGACGACCATACAATTATTACAGCAAAACGCTTTGTAATTGCCACCGGTTCACGCCCTTCATACCCTGGCGTATTTAATAACTTTGGTGACAAACTTATTATAAACGACGACGTATTTGATTGGGATGACCTACCAGAATCAGTCGCTGTATTTGGCCCTGGTGTAATAGGTCTTGAAATTGGCCAAGCACTTAGCCGACTAGGCGTAAATGTAAAACTATTTGGTGTAGGCGGCGCAATTGGCCCACTTACAGATCCAGTAGTAAAAGACTACGCAAATACTGTTTTTGCTGAAGAATTTTTTGTAGATACCGACTCAAACGTATCTGACATGATGCAAGTTGGCGACAAAGCACAGCTAACTTACACCGACAAACAAGGTGAAAAACACACCGAACAGTTTGACTACGTACTTGCAGCCACAGGCCGAGTACCTAACGTAGATAAACTAGGCCTTGAAAACACAGGCATTGAACTTGATGAACGCGGCGTACCGCACGCAGACACACATACAATGCAGTGTGGTGAGTCGAACATATTTATAGCAGGCGATGCAAGTAACATGCTCCCATTGTTACACGAAGCATCTGACCAAGGTGCTATTGCAGGTCAAAATGCAGGGCGCTTCCCAGATGTACGTATAGGTCTGCGCAGAGCAAAAATTGCAGCTGTATTTAGCGACCCACAAATAGCAATGGTAGGCGAAAGCTACAAGCAAATTACTGACCGATTAGGCCCATGCGGTTGTTTTGAAGTAGGCGAAGTAAGCTTTGAAAACCAAGGCCGTAGCCGAGTAATGCTTAAAAACAAAGGTCATATGCGTGTATATGCAGAGCAAGGCACAGGCTTATTTTTAGGTGCAGAATTTATTGGCCCACAAGCCGAACACATCGCTCACTTATTAGCTTGGGCTGTACAAAACAAAATGACCGTACCAGAAATGCTTGATATGCCATTTTACCACCCAGTAATTGAAGAAGGGTTACGTACCGCCCTTCGCGACTTAAACGCCAAACTTAAATTTGGCCCAGACATTGTAAATTCATGTATGGAATGTGGTCCAGGCGCATAACCTATTTGCCACACATACAAACTTGCTAAGCAAAAGCCAAAACTAACGTTTTGGCTTTTTTTTATAATTTTTTTAAGCTAACCCCTCAAAAAAAAATTTAGCTGTTACACTTAATTGATAATTCAATTAAAAAGATGGAATAGCTATGCCCAATAATAAATTTAGACTAGTCACTCGCAGCGATTTTGATGGCTTAGTTTGTGCCGTATTGCTCAAAGACTTAGACCTAATTGACGATATTTTATTTGTTCATCCAAAAGACATGCAAGATGGCAAAATAGACATTACCGAAAACGACATTACGACCAACCTCCCCTACGTTGCAGGCTGTCATATAGCATTCGATCATCACCTTAGCGAAACCGTTCGCAACTCAAGCGACATAAAAAACCATATTATTGACCCAAAAGCCCCATCAGCAGCTCGCGTAGTTTATGACTATTATGGCGGCGCTGAAAAACTTCCAAATATTTCTGTTGAAATGATGGACGCGGTAGACAAAGGCGATGCTGCTCAGTTTTCAAAAGACGAAATATTAAACCCAACCGATTGGGTATTAATGAACTTTATTATGGATGCGCGAACTGGACTTGGCCGTTTTCGCGAGTTTAAAATTTCAAATTACCAATTAATGATGAAACTGATTGATGCGTGTAAAGATCAGAGCATCGAAGAAATCCTGCAAATGGAAGACGTAGCCGAACGTGTTGCTTTATATAACGAGCATAACGAAAAAGCCAAAGAGCAAATTTCTCAATGCGCTACCGTTCATAAAAACTTAGTAGTCCTTGATTTAACTCAGGAAGAAACAATTTACGCCACAAACCGATTTGTTATTTATGCCATGTACCCCGACTGCAATATCTCGATTCATAAAATGTGGGGCCTTAAAAAGCAAAATGTAGTGTATGCCATAGGTAAATCAATAACTAACCGCAGTTCAAACACCAATGTTGGCGAACTGTGCCTTAAATACGGCGGCGGCGGCCATTTAAATGCAGGCACTTGCCAAGTAGAAACAAGTAAAGCAGAAGCTGTTCTTAGTGAATTAATTGATACTATTACAAGTGATGGTTAATATTAACTTACAATAACCAGAGTTATATAATAGCTCTGGTTATTTCATTTTAGTAGAGTGAGTTTTAATCGCTCTCTTTTTCATATAAATTTCTGTAATAATAAAAGAAATAATGACCTCATGTTAGATACTAAAAACTTCGAAAAAACACTTTACCAAGATACCAAAAAAGCATTTAAAAACATTATACAAAAATACGGTAACGATCTTTATGTAATGGGCTTTTACCACACAGGTAGCTACTCACTACTGCCAATGTTTAATACCTTATCGGATTTAAAAAAAGTATTTGAAGCAGAGTACAACAACGATGTAAGTAGCTTTTACATGGCTAAATGGAATCCAGAAGACTACCCGATGCTTGAGGATTATTCCGAATACTTTGATGAAACAACTCTAGAGTGCCAAAAACTAGAAGACAGCATTGATTTGTTTCAATCAGATATAGAAGCAATGGATAATTGGCATCAATGGCTTACGACAATGGAAAAAGTGCTCATACAATTAGATGCCGAAGGAATATTTTCAAATGGTATCGAACGCGAAAAAATCACTTTAGCAATACTCGCCTATGATGAAGAAGAAAGCATTCAATTTAAAAGAATCAAACGACTAAACCCACCAACTGTTCTAGCACAAATTCAAGCCGACTTTGAAGCCATGGTTTCAGAGCGTGAAAAATGTGAGCAAGAAGCTTTAAACGCCTTTAATTAAAAAGTGCAGCACTACTACATATAAGCTATACACAAAGTATAAGGAAGGGAAGTTAAAATATAACTCATTGATTTAATTGGTAGCCCCTGCAAGAATCGAACTTGCAACTGCCCCTTAGGAGGGGGCCGTTATATCCATTTAACTAAGAGGCCACAAATAAGCTGTGTGCTTAGAGGTGTGAATTATAACGGCATCTGGTTTTTTATATCAAGCGACAACTGAACTTAATTACTTGATAAGTATATATCTTCTTTATTTAGTACATAAATTGGGATTAGTTTTCGACTACTCGCGACGATTTTTTTTGTATGCGCGTTAATTACACGTGTATTTACAACAACAGCATCACTGCGATAAATTAATGTACCCGCTAATACATGGCTCGCCATTTGCTCTTCGCTAAGCTTTTCAATATCACGCGAAAAAGCAAAATCACCACGACTATTTACATCTATTGTTTGGGTTGTTTTAAAATCAACCACGCCATAACCAAACTTTTGTAACTGATGAATTAATGTTTCAGAAATTTGATTACCCAATTGATTACTTTTAGTAAGCGATGAATCAAGATCGACCAAGGTAGTAACGGCAATATTAATATTGGTGTCGGTATCACTTTCAAACTCAAGCGTATCAACCAAATCAAGTGCCATTTGCTCTACATAGTTAGCAAGTGTTTTATGGTGCTGAAGTGGTGTAAATTGATTGCCGTTAGCATCGTCTTGAGTTGATTTTTGCTCAGCTGTTTTAAGCATACTTGCTAAGTCATAATTTACTTGTGTGGTTGAAGATGCATTCATTTCAGCACTTTCATTATTTTGAGTAAAGGCACAACCAGTTAAATTAGCTAAAGCAAAAAAAACGATAAAGCGGTTTAATAATTTACTATACATAATTATCTCACTTGCTTGCTTGTTTTAACATTATGCCATCAGTGCGATAGCTACTATTAAGCGCATCAACAACCGACTGTGGAATAAACCCTTGTGCAGAACCTACTACGGCCTTACTTTCTAGCCCAACAATACGTGCATTAACAAGTACACCACCTTGATGGTTTACAAGCGTACCGGCTAGTACATACTTAAAGTTTTGATCTTGATTTAGCTCTAAATAGTCGCGACTAAATACAAAGTCGCCTGTTGAGGTAACGCGCATATAATCAGTTGTTTTAAAATCAATAACGGGTACACCAAAGCTGTGTAATTCATGCATGAAGCTTTCTGCAATTTGATTCCCTAGTAAGCTACCATCGTTGTAGTCTTCATCTAAAAAAATAAAACTCGAAACAGCTAATGGTGTTTGTTCACTTACGTACTGTAAGTTTTCAACCATGTCTTGCATTATGCCGCGCACATAATGGTTAATATTTTTACGCATTGGCGGTGTTGCTTTTGTGTAGTTATCTTGTGGAGCCATTCCTGACTGAAATAAGTTATCGTCAGAAACAGGCGCTGCAACGTCGCGTTGGTTACTCACCAGTTGATTGCTTTGCTCACTTTGTGGTGTTGCGGTGTCTGTATTCATTGTGCCTAGTATTTGAGAGCAACCAAAGCCCAGTGGTAAGCATAATGTAATTAATAGGTTTTTCATTTTGTGCTCCAAATTAGTATTCGCTTCGGTATAAAAGTCCGTCACGCTGCTGAATTTTCTCATTGCCCCACATTACATTAATTGGGATCTCGGTACTTCCCGCAGAGAGCACCTGTTTATTTTCTATATTCACAAGCCGTGCATTAACTATGTATGCATGCTGCTGGCGAGTCACTGTTCCTGTGATAACCAAGTCAATATTTTGGCGATTACGTAATTTACCTAAATCGCGACTTAAAATACTGTCTGAGTTTTCTGATAAAGAAAGGTTATTCCCAAGTCTGTACTCAACGGTGTGATAACCTAGTTGAGTAAATTGCGTAAGCAGACTTTCTTGGATCTGCTGACTTAAGCCTGAGGCCTGCCCTGTCACTAATTTTGTATCTAGTGCATCTGCATAAAAGAAGCTACTAACGCCAACACGTGCATTAGCATTTAATGCTCCGTTTAGGTGGTTAAGTTGCGACGTTAAATTAACTACATAGTCATTAACCGTAAAAGGAGCCATGGCTGCTTTAGGTGCATCTGTAGGCACACTTGGTTCTGGCGGTGGCACCAAGTTACAAGCAGCTAAATTTAAAAATAATAAAGGCAGTAAAAGGCGCATAATTGCCATCCTCTTCAAAACATACTGAGGATAAAGCAATTTGTATGCCGACTTAGCTATTGTGCGGTAAAAGGCTGATCTACGTAATAACTAACTAAACAATTTATATTTTGGCTCTTTAATTTTTGACAGTCAGCCATAGCGTTTTTTTTGTCTATGTATGCGCCTAGCTTTAAGCGGTTATACATAACTCCTTTTACATTTATTGTTTCAACATTCATTACAAAATTATCGCCTAGTAAGTTAGGAAGCTTTTTCTGTAGTTGCCTAAAAGCTAAAGAGAGTTGTTCTTTTTGCGTTATTGAAAGCACTTGTAAAGCAAATTTGGGATTAACTGGTTTTGTTACTTGTATATTCGAGTTATTAATTGTGTTGGTATTAACGATTTCTGCTTTTATTACTGGTGCATTTTTCTGCTCATTTTCTTTTGCAATTGTATTAAGTTGCGATATTAGTAAACTTAAGTCTTCTTCAATAAGTAATAAACGCGCAAGTTCAGGCCTCATATTTTGCCACTGCTGGGAGCTCATTTTTAGAGCTTCAAGTTCTTGCTTTGTTATTTTTACGTAGCTTTTTTCGTCAGCTATTTCCGTCTGAGTAATACTATTATCAATTGCTTTATTATTCGCACAACCATAACTTAGCAACATTGCACTGATTAAAAATATACATTGAACTCTTTTCATCCTAATTCCTTTAATGAAGTATTTCATGTGTTTCAATAACACACTTTAATCCTTGCGCTTTTACTGAGTCGCATACAGAGATAAGCTTTGGCGAACTATTTGTTGCGTACGCTAAGGCTAAAATAAATTTATTTTTAGCTTTATCATACATATAAAAAGCTTCTTGCTGCTCTATTCGTGGTGCTATTAAACGGTAATAAATTTTTAAGATATTTAACGAACTAAAACTTCCGGCATTGGCAATGCTTCCTGTTGTTGCACTGAGCGCCTTTAACGTTAAATCAACGCCCATTACTACATCTCCTTGAGGCGATAAATTAACTGTTATATTTTGAGTGTTGTTTAGCTGCTTGCGTTGTTTATATTCATCATCAATTACTGCTTTATACTGCCCCGGTTTAAGGTCTGTAAATAAATAATAGCCATCATATGCTGCTTGAGTTTGTGCAACTTGATCCCCTTTCTCATTCAATAGCGCTATATTTGCAAAGGGCTGGATCTGTGTTGTATCACCTTTTTGTTGATAAACAACTCCCTCCACTTCACTGGCATTATTTAATGCGAAGTCCATATACTCTACAAAACCAGCCCTTGGTGTAATAGAAAAACCCTCATTAGCTGGTATTAAAAACGGATCTTCAAAACTATTTCTATCTAGTATTATATCTGTTGTACGATTTGCTGGCATTGAAGTTAATAGCGCAACGCCGTGTTCGTCTGTAATTGCTTGACGATAATTGTGAACGCCTTTTACCTTTACGCCGCCAACACCGTGCTCATCATCAAAATAATACCGTTATTATTTTGATCTAAAAATACGCGTAACATTAAACTACCCGTGTTAGTTAAGCTGAGCTTAGAGACAAAATATGTGTTGTGTTCAACATCAAACCCTAAGCTAAAACGACTATAAATACCGAGCCGCCAATCATCGTTACTGTTGTAGTTTAAGTTACTCGTTAAACTAAACTTGTCGCTTTGCCAATTGAGTCCTAATTCGGCCGATTGAATATTATTACGAAGGGAATCAGTTATAGTCAGTTCGGCTTGTAAATCTCGGCCCAAGTTGCGGCTAAACTCAGCCTCGTAACTAACAAGCTCACTTACTGGCGATATACTATAATCTATACCAAACCTTGTGTAGGTTCTCCCAAAGCGCTTTTGAAAACGTGTTGTTCCAAAAGTACTCTTAGAGCTATCGTCTTGTTGCCACAGCAATTGGTTACTTAGTGCAAATCCTGAGTATGAGTAGTTGAACTGGTTGCGTACTTGTTTAAAACGCCCTCTAATATCACTATCGTCATATAAGACGTTATTTTGATAAGAAAGGCGTCCATAGGTATTATTCATTAGCCCACCAGCTAAATTTATTTGGTAGCTGTTAAAATCTTGCTGCTGTTCGTCGGTACGATTTGTAGCGCTAAAAAGTAGTGATTGTTCGGCAATTTGAGTTCGGGCTGTAAATTCAAATTCTTGTTCATTGTTATTATTTTTTTCAACATTCGCATTTAATAATAATCGGTCAAACAAGCTTATGTTGGTACCAAATGCATACTTAAGTAGATCGTCATCCGTATTTTTTTGACCTGATGTAGCAGTGTATACAGATATATTATCTGTAAGCCCTTGCTCATATCTACCCGCAACTTGCCAACCCTGCCCCTGCGAGCTTGAAACATTGTTATTTAGTAACTGCTTGCCTTGTTCAGTAACCGACAATTCATAGTTACCTTGTCCCTGCTTAAGTTGATTTCCGTCCACAAAGTAATAATCACTTTTACGCTCAACTTGACCTTGAGGCCCATAAAAAATAAGCTCAAAATTATTAGCTCCAAATAATAGGTTTATATTATCAAAAATATAACGCCCATCTGCGAGGCTAAGCTGTTGGTCTATTAATATTTCATTACGATACAGCTCTACATCCCAACCTGGCTGTATAGCACCGCTTAAGTTAACTTGGTTATTAACTATTTTTCTACTGGTTACATTATTAGAAACTTTAACACCTCGGGCATACTGACTACTGTAGTTATTACCTACTTGCGTGGCGATAACATCACCAAAAGATATTTCAGTAGGCATGAAGCTGTTTTTTATTTCTTTGTCTAAGTTTTGCTTTGTAAACGTTAACCTAGAGTTGGTAAGTAAGTCAGTACTTCGTCCAGACAAAAAATACTCTGCAGATAAATACGCAAAGTCTTGAGTGCCTAAAAGTGAATAGTTCGTAGAATGTCTATCATCGCTCGCGGTAAAATTTAGTTGTAAGTCGGCAACCGGAGAAGATAGCGCTTTATATGGGCTAGCTTTCCATGGGAGCGTAGGTGGCGATCTCTTGTTAGGTGATTTTAGGTTGCGCGACTGTCTGTATCTTTGTTGTTCAACCGGTAAGGGGATCTCTGAGCTTATAAGTAATTCTAAATCTGGGTAATCAATATTAAACTCTAGATTTAAAGCATTATGTAAACTTTGAATATCTACATAAATATCATCTTCAATGGTAACTTGATTTTTTGCTAATAAGTAGCTCTGTGTAGGACTAGTAAATACAGCGGGTGTAACCGCTGCATTTAGAAAAAGAGGTTGTTGATTTGCTCCAACACCTTGAGCAATTCGATTGCTAGCATCAACATTCATTGCAAATTGTAGAATATCAAATAAGTCGCTTAAACTAACTTGTACACTTTGCTCGCTTTTAATTGCTGCAACTTCACCTAAGTAGTATGAGTTTAAATAAAGCGAAAGTATTAATAACTCGCCTGTGGCGATTCGCTGTTGCTGATTTTCTTTGTTTTTATAATCAATTACTTCAACGGGCTTAGTTAGCTTTAGTTCAATTGCGCGTAGTGTTGTTAAAGCATCCCCCACGGAAGAATTAGGATTAGCTATTACACTATTACTAAGCAAACTACTTATGCTTAGTAATAGTGCATACAATAAATTATTTAGCGTCATTCACAATTAAAACATTAAGTGATTGTGAGGTTAGAGGCAGAGTGTATTGTGCAAATGTAAGGTCTTTATATTCTTGACTGCCTTCATATTTAAAAATGACTTTTCCTGCTTTATCTAAATTTTTGTCACTAAATAAACTAAGGGTTACAAACGCATTATCCACTTCTGGATAAATACTTAAATTACCAATTTCTGCAATTTTAACTTGCTCGTTATTGCTATCAACAAAGTAAGCACTTAATTTACCGTAGCTACTAAACTTACCTTCTCGTTTTATATTCAATAAAAACTGAGGACGTTGATTGCTTTCATTTAGCACTAGCTTAGCTTGTTCTATGGCAACTTCTGGCTGTTTCATGTCTTTACGTAACAAAATAGGAATGCTGTAGCTCATAATCATATTAACTTTTATTGAGCTTGTTTTATTAGTATTTTCACCAGGCAATGCTTGAAATAGAAGATGAGAGCGGTACTCACCAGAAGCTAGACCTTTAGGTTTACGTATTGCTATTTTTACTGTTTGTTTTTCACCAGGTGCTAAACGCATTTGTTTTGGTGACAAACGTGCCATTGAACTTAAACTTTCGCTTGTAGCCTCTGCCAACTGTATGTAGCCACCGCTAGGTTGCGCTTGCTTCTCACTCCATAAAACACGATATGTTTGATATTCATCCCCCGTATTAATTACGGTAACTTTAGCGGTTCGTTGACGTTCATCAAAACTAATACGGGTTGGAGAGATAAGTAAATTTGCGTATGCATTTTTTCCTAAAATACATACACTCAGTGCGAGCAGCACTACAACTTTATAAAGCATGTTTTTCCTTTAGTAATCAATCGTAATTTCTAATTGGGTGTCAGTAATAAAACTACCATCTAAGTAACTTTGGCTAGTCCCTGTCGTTATTAAACGGCCACCTACTTTGAGTAAAAGATCTCCAAATTCATCGCTAGTTTGCGTGCTTGGTAAATCCACTAATACAACCGAAAACTTGGCACTATTAGCTCCAAGTACTTCACTTTGCAATGTAGAGTCACTCATTTTATTAAACGATATTTGAGTAAGCGGAGGTAAATCGGTAAATAAAAGTTCTGCGGGATTCCCCTCAGTTAATACGTAAATACTACCAAATGTGGTTATTTCACCATTGTGGTTAATCGTGATAGAGCTTAAAGTATTATTTTGAAGGATAACTAAAGTGCCAAAATTAAGCGCTTCTTGTTGTATGCTTGCGCTATAGGCTTGCTCGCTAAACATTAACGAAAGCCAAGCAGAAACATACAAAAAGCGCATTGTTTGTTTAAACACTAATTAATATGACACTTCAATATTAAAGCTACCAGAATACTCACCATCAGGGTAATCCACACTTGATGCGTTTGATGAAGTAGAAAGAGTCGCGCCTATATTAAATGATACAGCGCCATCAGCACCAGCTTGTAGGTTAGGAGTACCCTGCGTATAAAGCGCTCCTGCATTTGTTCCGCTCGTTATAAAGTAAGTCCAAGCATCTACAGTAAAATCAGGTTCATTTAAGCCTTGGCCAGCTAAGGGTAGTATCAAAGTATTTACTGGGTCGCTAATGGTTAAAATAGAGTTTGGTACTACATCTGACACACTGAAAGCACCCGCTTCACCACCTTCAATTATTGAGATACTCGCAGCGTTACCAGTTGGATTATCTTGTGAAGTAACAGGGCTCGCAGCTGGATCAGGATTAACTGTCAGCGTTGCTTGTTCGGCGCCTAATGGATCTGAAATAGCACGAATAGTACCAAAATTTAAATCGTTATCTTTTGTGAGTACTACAGCATTTTGTACTGTTACTTTCGCTTCAAATGACTCTGTAGCAGCATAAGTGCTAAACGAGCTGACCACGGTGGCTACAGCTAATGCAGATAAATAAAACTTCATGCTAAATCCTTATAAGAAAATGGGCTTTATCAAATATTTGCCCAACTATAGTTAGTATCGACTATTAGTACAAATACTTTAATACTATATAAGTTTAAAAGTCCTAATTTATTAATTATATTGGTTTTCCGACAAAAGCAGCAATATTACATACTTGATCAAGCTGATTAGCTAAATAACAAAACGCACTTACTTGAGCATCGTTTTTAAATGGACCTACACGTAATCCATACAAAGTCATATTATTATTTTTACGTTCAAACATAGTAAAATTAAATTGAGTAAATGCACTAGGGTATAATTGCTTAAGCCTTTCGACTCTTGCTCTAACAAGCTCTGGCTTTAAATACCAACCAAGCTGTGCTCCAATTTTAGTTTCATCTGTTAAGGTGAGTTCTGAGTTTTGTAAGTTTGGTGTTTTTACTTCGGGAGTGTTATTTAGTGCCGTCGGTTCCAAATTCTGTGAAGGCTGATTACCATAGGTGATATCGATTTTACTTTGCATGAGTAAAGGAGGGTTTTCAGTTAATTCACTTTGAGACGATAACGCCATAATTAATAGCTGTAAATCATCTTCCATAGCAGTTAAACGACCAATGCTTTCTTGCTGTAAGTGCCACTGCGAAACATACTCTTTTACTTGTTTATCAGTTATTAAAGAATGCTGCACGCTCTCGTTATTTACAGTTGCGCTGCTGCATCCATATAAATAAAAAGATAAGAATAAAACTGATATTAAATGACAAGACTTCAAATACCGCATTGCAAAATGCACTCTACTAACCAAGATAATAAATCAAAGCAAATTTTGCGCCAATTTATAGCAACTTTTTAATTAAGTAGTCTATTTTGAAGTAAGAAAACCGAGTTGATAACAAAACAAAATTGCATTATTTAATTACTATCACTAATTATTGCTGTATTGCTCTAGCTACTGCCTCCGTGCACTCGTATATCAAAATTATTAGCGATAATTGCGTCAGGTTTAATCCCCAGATTGATTAGGTATTATTACAGATTGATATTACGTAATACGGGCTACAGCCTTACTGGCTTATCGGTGTAGTTACTTACTATACAATCGAGTTTATACAGCTTGAATACGTCACAATCTGCTTTTGCATTTTTAAAGTTTTGGTAAGAGCCTAGTTTTAGTCTGTAAAACATTTTGTCGTTTATCTTGGCGGTTTCTACGTTAGTCAATATTTTGTCTCTAAATAACGGTGCTGCTTTAGTATTTAGCTCTTGCCATGCTTTAGCCACACCTTGCTCTGAATCAACCGAAGCTACTTGCAAAGCAAATACATGTTTTGGTTTATTTAATTTTACAGCTTGTTTTTTATTACTGTAGTTTTGTTTAACTTGTTGGCGTGACTTAACATTGCGTGTGTTTCGTGGTGAACGTACAGACTTGCTGCTATACCCTTGATTAGACTGCGCAATTGCTTTGCTGTTTATAATATCAATATGATTTACGAGATAAGTTATTTCTTTTTCTAACCTTAAAATTCGCTCTATGCCTTCACGAGCTTGTTGCCACTGCATTGCGGCATCTTTTAGCTGAGCAAGCTCCAAGGCTGTAATTGATACGTAGTCAGGCGAGTTACTTTGAGGCTGTTCATCAATAGTTTTTATTTCAGGCGTAACGCTGCATGCTGTGCCAAATAAAAGCATTAGCAAGCTGAATAAAAACCCAATGTTATTTTTTTTATATATAAACATGTATTTGCTGTCCTGAAAGCAGTGTTCTTACACTACATTTCAGTTAAACATTCTCACAAGAAAGCGTTTAACTTTATTTAAGCTGTGAGCTATAAAACTTAGCTCTTCGCATGCTTGTCAGTGTTTTGTAAAACACAACGTTGCATACTCCCACCCTTCCTTGAGAGCATTATTTAATACAAATTTAATGCCAGTTAACACAAACTTTACAACATAAATAACAATATGTCTGTAATGACCTAAAAATTTTATTTTTAAAGAGGCTCCTTTCTTATTTTACTCTAGGGCCTGTTGACCTTTCAGGATTAAAACTTGTTCAATCTAGGGGCTATTTAATCGCGGCGCGAGGTTTGTAACCTAGTGGGCTCGATAACTGCTCCTGCGTTATTCTACTGACTTACATCCCTGTAAGAATAAGTAAAAACCGAGTAAAGCTTCCGCGTCCTGCTCACGCCCCTTACCTACATCCATGTAGGCAACAAAGAGTAAATTGCCCCGAGGCAGAACCCTTCGGGCAGCGCATGTTTGGCATCTATACTACGTTATCACCTATTTATGGGGAATAACCACACTACATAGGCTCTGCCTTGCCTAAATACCAAACAGCCTGCTGCAAATTTAGCCTCGAAAGATAAACAGGCCTGATAAAACTCATAAAAAAGGCGCCGATATAGGCGCCTTTCATGATTTACATTAACTGTTAAATCAGTTTTTTAATAAATGACTTTAATTCATCAGCAAATTCATCGCGACGAAGTGCAAATTCAATAGTCGCTTTTAAATAACCAATTTTACTTCCACAATCGTGGCTACGGCCTTTTATAGCGTATGCATCTACTTTTTCGTGTTCCATTAACATCGCAATTGCGTCAGTTAATTGAATTTCATTGCCTGCTCCTTGCGGAGTTTTTGCAAGTAACGGCCATATGTTTTCGCTTAATACGTATCGACCCACTACAGCTAAGTTAGATGGCGCTTCGTCTACTGGCGGTTTTTCTACCATGTTAAAAATTGGCGAGCTTTCACCTTGTTTTAAGTCAACATCGCCTAAATCAACCACACCAAACTTATCTACTTCATCCATTGGTACTGGCTCAACCATTATTTGGCTATGCTTGTTTTGCTCAAAATTAGCGATCATTTCTGCTAAGTTATCTTTTTTAAGATCGCTCTCTACATCGTCAATAATTACATCCGGTAGAATAACTACAAACGGTTCGTTACCAATAATAGGCGCAGCACAACTAATAGCATGGCCTAAGCCTTTTGCTTCACCTTGGCGTACGTGAATAATGGTTACGTCTTTAGGGCAGATTGCTTGCACTTCGGCAAGTAGTTGCCGCTTTACACGCTTTTCTAAAGTAGCTTCTAGTTCAAAGCTCGTATCGAAGTGATTTTCGATTGAATTTTTACTTGAGTGAGTTACTAACACTATTTCTTTAATGCCTGCAGCAACGGCTTCGTTTACTACATATTGAATTAAAGGACGGTCTACCACTGGCAGCATTTCTTTAGGAATTGCTTTAGTGGCTGGTAACATACGAGTACCAAGGCCTGCTACTGGGATCACTGCTTTCATTTTATGTTTTCCTTAATCTTTTATTATACTGAAAATGGATATTGAATCGCTTCGTGGCATTGATAGCCTGTTACTTCAAAGTCGTCTCGTGTTACCCACGTTTCTATGTCTTTTAATGATTTAATTTCTGGATTAATTTTTAACTGAGGTGATGCAAATGGCTTACGCGTTAACTGCACATCACGCATCAGCTCAAGTTGGTTTTCGTAAATATGTGCATTAGCAATTTTATGATACGCCTTACCCGCTTTGTGGCCGGTAATTTGAGCCACTAGCGCAAGCAACACAAAACACTGAATTTGATTAAAATTAAGGCCAAGTGGCACATCACAGCTTCGCTGGTATGACGTTAAATATAGCGTATCACCAAGTAAGGAGAAAGTGTGTGTATGCATACACGGGCGCAGGCAACCAAGCTCAAACTCACCTGGATTATAAAACGTGATTATTTCACCACGGTCATCAATGCCATTTTTTAAGTTATTAATAACTTTGGAAAGCTGATCAAGCGTTGAGCCATCTGGTCGTTGCCAACCACGACCTTGTACGCCGTAAACACGCCCCATGTCATCCTCACCTTTACGGTTAGGATTATTAAGCCATGCATTGTTATCGTTTGCGTTAGCATCCCACGTTTTACAGCCAATTTCACGAAATTGCGCAGCGCTGTCGTACCCGCGTAAATAGCCTAGCAATTCAGCAATCGCTGCTTTGTAGTAACTTTTGCGTGTAGTGATCATCGGAAACTGATTATTAGCCACATCGTATTCTAAATCAGCATTGATAACGGTTAAACAACGCGTACCTGTACGTTTATTTTCGACCCACTGCCCTTCGTCAACAATACGCTGACATAATTCTAAATATTGTTTCATGCGTTACTTCTTATTATGCTTTAGCTGTGGTTATTTGTTTAGGTTGTTTATATGCCCAAATTAATAAGCCTAAACCACCTACAATCATAGGTAACGAAAGTATTTGTCCCATTGATATAAAGTCGGCAAATAAACCTAATTGTGCATCGGGTTGGCGGAAATATTCAATACAGAATCTAAACACGCCATAACCTAATAAAAATACACCGGCTACGCTGCCTGCTGGACGTGGTTTTTTAATAAACCATTGCAGGATTAAAAACAGCACTAAGCCTTCAAAAAATGCTTCGTATAATTGCGATGGGTGACGCGCAAGCGGACCGCCCGTTGGAAATACCATTGCCCATGGCACGTCGGTAACACGCCCCCATAATTCACCGTTTATAAAGTTACCAATACGTCCAGCTAAAAGCCCTACAGGAACCAGCGGTGCAACAAAGTCGCCCACTTGAAGAAGCGACTTTTTACGCGTCCACGAAAAAATTGCGACGGCAGTTATAACGCCAAGTGTTCCACCATGAAACGACATACCGCCCTGGTCTATTCTAAATAAATACAGTGGGTTTTCTATAAAGTAACTAAACTGGTAAAACAATACGTAGCCAATACGCCCACCTAGTATTACCCCTAACATGCCGTAAAACAGTAAATCGCTTACTTGCTCTTTAGTCCAACCCGAATTTGGCTTTGATGCTTGACGATTTGCAAACCACATCGCAAATGCAAAACCTATTAAATACATTAAGCCATACCAACGTACGCTTAGCGGTCCAACAGAAAAAATAATTGGATCAATTTGAGGAAACTCAAGTGCCATAAAAAATAAACCTTTAGCTAAAAACCATTTTAATTGCGATAACTACAAGCAGCACCGCGAAAACTTTCTTAATTGTATTAACAGGTAAATAGTGAGTTGCTTTGGCGCCAATAGGCGCAACAAACCACGAGGTAATAACAATTCCAAATAATGCAGGTAAATAAACAAACCCAGCAAAACCATGCTCTAAATCGGTAACATGCCAACCTGCGCTGATGTAACCAACAGAGCCAAATAATGCTATAACAATTCCGCACGCGGCTGCGCAGCCAATTGCTTTTTTTATATCAACCGAAAAGTAATTAAGCATAGGTACTATTAAAGCACCACCACCAATACCAATTAAACCTGATAATCCGCCCATTATCGCAGAAAATCCACCTAAAATAGGACCTGCCGGAAACGGTTTATCTGACATCGGTTTATTACGCGCGGATAGCACCATTCTTGCTGCAATAAATACAACACTTATAGCAAACACTGTACGCAATATTTGTTCAGGGATTAAACTTGCTGCAAAGCCACTAATAAGTGCACCTAAAGCCACGCCCGACATAACCCATGGGGCAATATCCCAAGGCACGTTATCATTTTTATGATGAGCCAGCGCTGAAGACGTTGAAGTAAATAAAATAGAGGCGAGTGAGGTTGCAATAGCAATTACTAATACATGATCAGCTGACGTTACATTAAATGACAGTAGCAGAGTGCTTAAAACTGGAACGATAATTAAACCGCCACCAATGCCTAGTAACCCAGCTAAAAACCCAACAATACAGCCTAGTAGTGCGCAGCTTGCGACTAACAAACCTAAGTCATACATAGTAATCTCAAATACCCTTTTAAGGTTTATATATTAAAGGATTATAAAACTAATAGCATCTGTGTATTGCAATTAATTAGGCGTATAAGCTTATTTAGGAGTGTAAAACAAATCACCTAATTTATGCTCTAGCATAAAGCTTCGCGTTAAACGTAGTACTTGTTTGGCTGTGGATTGCGCTAAGCATTCACTTAATAGTTGTTCCATGTCACTGACATTTAAACGCCTAAGTACCCATTTAACTTTATTAAGCGATGATAAATTCATACTAAGGCGCCTGTAACCCATGGCAATAAGCAAAATAGCCCCTTCAGGATCGCCGCCTAGTTCACCACACAAACTAAATGGCAGTTCATATTGCTCACATTCACGCGCTACTTTATTTAGTACCCTGAGTACGCCCGGGTGATAAGGGTTAAAAAGTTCGGCAACTCGTGCATTAGCCCTGTCTACTGCTAATAAATACTGTGTTAAATCGTTACTACCTACTGAGCAAAAATCGACTTTTTTTGACCACTCTGGAAGCATAAATACACTTGAAGGTACCTCTAGCATTATCCCTATGTCGGGTCTTTCTATGGTTTGCTCTGGGTATTTTTCACTTAACTCAAAATAAGCCTGTTCAAATAACGCAAGTGACTCATCAACTTCTTCAGTGCCGCTGATCATAGGGAGCATTATTTTTAGATTTCCTAAACCAATATTGGCTTTAAGCATCGCTTTTAGTTGATCTAAAAATAACTCTGGGTGATCAAGGCTAATACGAATGCCACGCCAACCTAAAAATGGGTTTTCTTCGGTAATGTTAAAGTAATCGAGTACCTTATCGCCCCCAATATCCAATGTACGCATAACCACAGGATTAGGATGATAGCTAGTTAGTACTTCTCGGTACCAGTTTTCTTGCTCTGATTGCGAAGGAAACTGACCCTTTTGCATAAACCACGCTTCGGTTCGATAAAGCCCCACACCGTCACAAATATGCGCGCTACTTTGCTCGGTATTAAGCTCAAGGCCTGCGTTTAATAATAAGCTAACATGCTCACCGTCAAGCGTAATTGATTCAGAGTCTTGCTCTGCTAAAAAGCGGTTATTAAGTAGGTTATCTTGATGCTGTAACTCTGTGTATTCATCCATCAACATTTGCGAAGGCGATATATATAAACGCCCAGCAAATGCATCTAAAATCATCGGTTTGCCATTAAACTGCAGTAGAGGTAAATCTTCTATACCCCAAATGGCAGGGATCCCCATCGCACGCGTTAATATAGAAGCATGGCTATTTGCAGAGCCATTTACGCTTACAACGCCTGTTAAGTGACCTTTTGGCACCTCAGCTAGCATGGCGGGTGTTAAGATATTAGCAATTAAAATAGTGTTGGCCGGATAATTTTTAACAGCGTGCTCGGTATTTACAAGATGGTGTAATACGCGAAGACCAATGTCTTTAACGTCAACAGCACGCTCTTTTATATAAGGGTCTTGCATGGCATTAAATTGAGATATTAAACGCTCTATTACAATTTTTAGGGCGCTTTTAGCACACCAGCCTTCTTGTAATTGCATTTCAACATTATGCCCTAAACTTTTAGCATCAAGCAGTTGTTGATACACATCAAATACCGCAAGAGCTTCGTGCGGAATAGAATCGCTTAGCGTCATAGATAGGGTATTAAACTCTTTGCGTGTTGCAGCTACAGCTTGAGTAAATAAACGGCGCTGCTCAGTAACGTCACTGTCTTTTAAAAGCTCAATAGATTTAAAATCGAGTTTTGGTAATACTACAAATGCTTGCCCTATACCTATTCCAGGTGCGCTCGATACGCCTTTTAAAACAGACGTTTGATGAGATGACTCATCTTGGCGGAGTATTTCTTTAATTTCAGCATGCGCTAACTGTGAAGCAAGTTGAGCAGAAAGCGTTATTAAAAACGACTCTTCGTCTTGGCTAAATACACGTGCCATTTTTTGTTGAACAACAATAACACCCAGTACTTTTTTTTGATGAACAACGGGTACAGATAAAAAAGCGTTGTAGCCTTCTTCATTTACTTCGGGGGAGAGCTTAAAGCGAGGATGTGATTTAGCAAATGCAATATTAATAGGTTCTTCGCGTTGTGCTACTAGGCCCACTAAGCCTTCGGTAAACCCAATTCTAAACTTACCCACCGCATCAGGATTTAACCCTTCGGTAGCCATAAGTACAAAATTGTCTTGGCTGTAATCTGCAAAATAAATGGAGCAGCACTGGGTTTTCATGGCATCTTTAACCATTTGCACAAAGCACACTAATGCGCTGTCTAAATTCGCTTGTCGCGATACAGACTCCGCAATAGATCTCAGTGTAGCCAGCATACCCTGCTCCTTTATTGTATCGAGAAATTACTACCTTTTACTTCGCCAATGATCTTTATGTTGTTCTCTCTTATTAAAAGGCATGGCGAAAGGAGCAAACTCTTTCATTACTCGTCGATAAACATCCCGTTTAAACGATACAACCTGTCTTACAGGATACCAATAACTTACCCAGCGCCAATCATCAAACTCTGGATGATGGGTTTTAAGTAAATTTACATCTTCGTCTTTACAGCGTAATTTTAGTAAAAACCATTTTTGTTTTTGCCCAATACACACCGGACTAGAGTCTCGGCGGATTAATCGTTTGGGTAATTTATAGCGTAACCAATGTTTTGAGCTTGCGACTATTTCTACATCTTCTGGTCGCAACCCTACTTCTTCGTGTAATTCACGGTACATGGTTTGTTCTGCAGTTTCGCCATCATCAACACCACCTTGGGGAAATTGCCAAGAGTGTTGACCATAACGTCTGGCCCAAAAAACCTGTCCCTGATTATTGCAAATCACAATTCCGACATTGGCACGAAAACCTTCGGCATCAATCACCTTAGTGCCTCATTTGTAAGTCGATTTTTAATGATTGTTCCACATTAGCCGCAATACGGCAAATACTATTATACCCAAGCCAATTAGTGAGCTAAGTTTGAGCTTTTAGTATGTTGATAAATTAATAGAGAATAGGTAAATATTTAGAAAATAACTCAGCAAAGCTATTGCGGTTCTTGTTTTCCTCTAGTTACTCACAGTTTGTGCATAACTTTTGTAAAACACGCTCATTTTGCAAACAAATCCACAATATTAGATCTTAAAACTTAGCTTCTCCACAGATTCTGTGGATAAACATGTTCATATAGTTGTATTTATCCTTACAACTTTGAAATGGCTTAATCAAAACTGAACGTGCACATTTAAAAAAACCTGCAGAGTCAGTAACTTAAAGTAAAGTAGCTTAATTTCAATATGTGCAAAATTAACACAAACAACAGGCGGGCAAAAAACGTACAACCCTAAAGATATCCACGGCTTAGCCTATTTGCTATCATGGCTATGGTATTTATACAACCGAAATTAAGAATATGCGACCTACAAAACCACACTCAATAAACGACTTAATGCAGCGCGTTAACAGTATTGCCGGATTAACACTTGGGCAACTTGCAAACCAGTACTATTTTAAAACACCTGATGATTTACTACGTGAAAAAGGCTGGACTGGGCAACTCATTGAATACGTACTAGGCGCTACTGCAGGCTCAAAACCCCTCCCCGATTTTGAAGATTTAGGAATTGAGCTAAAAACACTGCCTATTTCTTATAAAGGTAGGCCACTGGAAACTACGTTTGTATCGGTTACACCTTTAATGAACGTGACGGGAATGACGTGGCATACCAGCTCTGTGCGTAAAAAACTAAATCATGTTTTATGGCTGCCAATTTTAAGCGAACGTGATATTGCGCCGTTTGACAGAACCATCGGCAGCGGCTTTTTGTGGCAGCCTTCACCTGAACAAGACGCTTTGTTACAGCGCGACTGGGAAGAGCAAATGGAGCTAATTGCGCTAGGTAGAGTCGACGAAATATCAGGCCATTTAGGCGATGCTATGCAAATACGCCCCAAAGCTGCTCATAGTAAAATAGTCACTGATGCTATTGGCCCAAATGGGCAAATAATTAAAACCCTACCCCGTGGTTTTTATTTAAAAACCAGTTTTACAGGTGATATTTTAAAGCAGCAGTTTCAGCTATGAGTGCGTAAGAAGTTAAAGCATGAGTAAAGCGTTATACTTTTGTGCTCCACTCTTTAGTGCTGCGTACATCAACAAGCTTAAAGCATACAATTTATTTTCATCTCTTTGGAAAAAGTATCAGGCATAAAAAATCCCCGCATAGGCGAGGATTTTATCATTTAAAATTAAAAGTTATATTCTATGTAAAATAGAATTACTGACCTTTAACTTCTTTAAGACCGTTGTACGGTGCTTTATCACCTAATTGCTCTTCAATACGTAGCAATTGGTTGTACTTTGCAACACGGTCAGAACGGCTCAGTGAACCTGTTTTGATTTGACCTGCAGCAGTACCCACTGCTAAATCAGCAATTGTTGAATCTTCAGTTTCACCAGAACGGTGAGAAATAACAACAGTAAAACCAGCATCTTTAGCCATTTTGATTGCAGCTAAAGTTTCAGTTAAAGAACCGATTTGGTTAAACTTAATTAAGATTGAGTTAGCAATACCGTTGTCGATACCACGTTTTAAAATCTTCGTGTTAGTTACAAATAAATCATCACCTACTAATTGGATTTTATCACCCATTAGTTTAGTTTGGTGTGCAAAGCCATCCCAATCAGACTCATCAAGACCATCTTCAATAGAAACGATTGGGTACTGATTAGTAAGATCTTGTAAGAAGAAGTTAAATTCTTCAGAAGTGAATTTTTTACCTTCACCCTTAAGGTCGTAGATGTTTGCTTCTTTGTCGTAAAACTCAGATGCAGCACAATCCATCGCTAAAGTAATATCTTTACCTAGCTCGTAACCTGCGTTTGCAACAGCTACTTTGATTGCAGCAAGAGCCGCTTCGTTAGATGCAAGGTTAGGTGCAAAACCACCTTCATCGCCAACCGCTGTTGAATGACCATCAGCTTTAAGCACTTTAGCAAGGCTGTGGAATACTTCAGCGCCCATACGTAGGCCTTCGCGGAAGTTTTTAGCGCCAACAGGTTGGATCATGAATTCTTGAATATCTACAGAGTTATCTGCGTGCTCACCACCATTGATGATGTTCATCATTGGAAGTGGCATAGAGTAAACACCTGGTGTGCCATTTAAGTCAGCAATATGTTCATAAAGCTCAACTTTTTTAGACTGTGCAGCTGCTTTCGCAGTTGCTAGTGATACAGCTAAGATTGCGTTTGCACCTAATTTTTCTTTATTTTCGGTACCATCTAAATCTAGCATCACTTTATCAACAGCGTTTTGATCTAATGCATTTTGACCAGCTAAAGCATCAGCAATTTCTTTATTAATATAACCAACTGCTTTTAATACGCCTTTACCTAAGTAACGTGATTTATCACCGTCGCGTAACTCTAATGCTTCACGAGTACCAGTAGATGCGCCTGAAGGTGCTGCTGCACGACCCCAAGAACCATCTGCTAAATGTACGTCTGCTTCAACAGTTGGGTTACCACGCGAGTCCATAATTTCGCGACCGATTACTTTTACGATTTCTGACATCTTGATTCCTCTATATTCCCAAAATGGTGAGTTCAGCTAACTTTACTACGTTTTATATAGCTTAGTCAGCCCTTAAAACAAAAAAGCCGTGCAATATGCACGGCTTTTAAAATTACGAATTCGCTTTTTGGTGGATGTGCGCAGCTGCTACAAACCCTTCAAATAACGGATGACCATCACGTGGCGTTGACGTGAATTCCGGATGGAACTGCGCGGCAATAAACCATGGGTGATCTTTATTTTCGATAATTTCTACCAGTTTTTTATCTTCTGATAAACCAGTAAAGCTTAAGCCTGCTTTTTCAAGTATTTCTACGAAGTTATTATTTACTTCGTAGCGATGACGATGACGTTCAACAATTTCGTCGCTGCCATATACTCCATGTACTTTAGAACCAGGCGTTAAATGACACTTTTGTGCGCCTAAACGCATAGTGCCACCTAAATCAGATTTTTCGCTACGTGTTTCAACATTACCTTCAGCATCTAGCCATTCAGTAATTAAGCCAACTACAGGCGCTTCTGAATTTGCATTAAATTCTGTAGAGTTTGCATCCGTTAAACCTGCAACATTACGTGCATATTCAATTAATGCTACTTGCATCCCTAAACAAATACCTAAGTATGGTACTTTATTTTCACGTGCATATTTAGCTGCTAAAATTTTACCTTCAACACCACGTCCGCCAAATCCACCCGGTACTAAAATAGCATCTAAGTGTGAAAGTAATTCAACACCTTTGCTTTCTAAGTCTTGTGAATCTACGTATTCAATGTTGATTGTTAGGCGGTTTTTAAGACCCGCATGCTTTAATGCTTCGTTAACCGATTTGTACGCATCTGGTAATTCAATATATTTACCAACCATACCAATGGTCACTTCACCCGTTGGGTTAGACTCTTGATAAAGTACTTGTTCCCACTCAGCTAAATCAGCTTCTGGTGGATCTAAGTGAAAACGACGACATACAAAGTTATCTAATTCTTGTGTTTTTAATAACGCAGGAATTTTATAAATGCTGTCTACATCGGGTAGTGAAATAACCGCTTTTTCTTCTACGTTTGTGAATAATGAGATTTTTGCACGCTCATTATTAGGTAGTTTACGGTCTGAACGACAAATAAGAATATCTGGTTGAATACCTACTGAGCGTAACTCTTTAACAGAGTGCTGAGTTGGTTTCGTTTTAACTTCACCGGCAGGGCCTAAAAATGGCACTAGCGTTAAGTGAATAAATAGCGCGCGTTCGCGGCCAATTTCAGTTCCCATCTGACGAATTGCTTCAATAAACGGTTGTGATTCAATATCACCTACAGTGCCGCCAATTTCTACAATAGCAATATCATAACCTTCAGCACCGTCGTATACACGCTGCTTAATATCGTTAGTGATATGTGGAATAACCTGAATAGTAGCACCTAGGTATTCACCACGGCGCTCACGACGTAATACGTCTTCATATACACGGCCTTGTGTGAAGTTATTACGACTAGTCATTTTGGTACGGATAAAACGCTCGTAGTGACCTAAATCAAGGTCAGTTTCTGCGCCGTCTTCTGTAACGTAAACTTCACCGTGTTGAATTGGGCTCATTGTGCCTGGGTCAACGTTGATGTAAGGATCCAGCTTTAAAATGGTAACATTTAAACCACGGGCTTCTAAAATAGCGGCCAGTGAAGCTGCGGCAATACCTTTACCCAACGAAGAAACAACTCCGCCAGTAACGAAGATAAATTTTGTACTCATGCGAACCCTAGAATATCAGGAATTAAAAGGAATATAACACCCAAAGAAGAGCCTAAGGGTATATCATCAAGACGGGGCGAAATTGTACCAAAACACTGCTTATCAATCCAGCTAAAATTAGCTAATACGCGCACAAAAAATGTGCACTATTTAACATTAAGCCTATTTTACTTTTTTAATCGCATCCCACGCACTATCCATCTCTTCAAAGGTTGCTGTATCTAAGCTTTTACCTTGCGCATGCAAATAAGCGTTTACCTTTTCAAAACGCGCTGAAAACTTATCATTTGCGCTACGAAGCAGTTGTTCGGGATCTCGTTTAACATGGCGTACAACATTAACAGTGGCAAAAAGTAAGTCGCCGAGCTCTTCCGCTGTATGATCAGATAACGGGTCTTGCTCAATCGCTTCTTTTACTTCAAGCACTTCTTCACTCACTTTATCTAGTGCACCATGATACGTTGGCCAATCAAAGCCAAGGGAAGCCACGCGTTGTTGAATTTTTTTGGCTTTGCTTAAGCTTGGCATATTGCCAGGGATATCTTGCCAAAAAGAAGGGGATTCGATTTGCGCTTTAGCACTTCGCTCCTGTGCTTTGATTGCTTGCCACTGCTGCGATAATTGATCGTCTGTTAGCTCTTTTTTTTCACCAAACACATGCGGGTGACGACGGGTAAGCTTATCGTTTAATTGCTCTACTAGATCATTAAAATCAAATAGATTTTGCTCTTGTGCAAGTTGCGCATAAAAAACTATTTGAAATAGCAAATCACCCAATTCACCTTTAAGCTCATCTAAGTTGCCTGATTCAATACAGTCGGCAACTTCGTACGCTTCTTCTAGCGTATGCGGCACAATAGATTTAAAATCTTGCTTGAGATCCCACGGACAACCGCCCTTGGGATCTCGCAGTGTTTTCATTATGCTAAGAAGTTGTGTAAGCGCTGTATTATCATTCATGATTAATGACCACGCTTGGCATCATGTACACCTTCAATTTGGTGTAATTTAGAAAGAACACGGTTAGTACCCGATAAGTCATGTACTTCTATTTGCATTGTAAATATAGCTAACTGATTATCTTCAACCGTATTTACGTTCATGTTTAAAACATTTACTTTTTCGTTAGCAAGTACTGAGCTTATATCGCGTATCAACCCTGAACGATCGGTGGCTTCTATTTTAATACTTAGTGCGTACGAGCCGTTAATATCATCTGACCAACTTACCGAAATAACACGCTCAGGATGCTGGTTTTTTAAGTTATTAAACGAATCACAGTCTTCCTTATGAACACCTATTCCTCGACCTTGGGTTATATAACCTATTATTTCATCGCCAGGTACTGGGCGACAGCACTTGGCTACATGGCTCATTAAGCTGCCAACACCATCAACCACAATGCCGTTTTTATCACCAGTTACTTTACTTGGTGCTTTAATGCGAATAACCGGCTCATCTTCTGTCCGATCACTTACAAAGTTAAGCATTTGATTGAGGCGAACATCGCCCGCACCAATCGCAACCATTAAGTCATCCAGCTCTTTAAAGTTAAAACGCTTAATGGCTGGCTCTAAATCTTTATATGTTAAATTGAGCTTTTGTAGTTCGCTGTCGAGAATTTCTTTCCCCGCACTTAAGTTTTTGTCGCGGTCGAGCTGTTTAAACCAGTGGTGGATTTTAGCTCTAGCACGGGATGACTTAATGTATCCTAATGACGGGTTTAACCAATCACGACTTGGATTTGGTTGTTTTTGGGTGAGTATTTCTACCTGATCCCCTGTTGTAAGTTGATGCGTAAACGGCACTATTTTGCCGAATATTTTTGCACCAATACAACGATGCCCCACATTTGAGTGGATGTAGTAAGCAAAATCAAGCGGTGTAGCGCCAAGTGGTAAATCGATAATATCGCCGCTTGGGGTAAATATATATACGCGGTCTTCTACTACTTGGTTTTTAAGCTCTTCTGCTAAATCGCCACCATCAACCACTTCTTCTTGCCATTGGAGTAGTTTACGCAACCAGCTAATTTTTTGCTCATAACCCGAGCCGCGCCCTGGTAATGCACCTTCTTTGTACATCCAATGTGCAGCCACCCCTAACTCAGCATCTTGATGCATGTCGCTGGTACGAATTTGTATCTCTACCGTTTTACCTTCAGGTCCAAATACCACGGTATGAATTGACTGATAGCCGTTTTGTTTTGGGGTTGCTACATAGTCGTCAAACTCTTTATTAAGATGACGCCAATTGGTGTGCACAATGCCCAGCGCACCGTAGCAGTCTTGCAATCGTTCAACGACGATACGCATTGCCCGAATATCAAAAAGCTGATCAAACTCGTAGTTTTTTTGCTGCATTTTTTTATAAATGCTGTAAATGTGCTTAGGACGGCCATAAACCTGGGCCTCTATGCCCGCTTCACTTAAACGATTTTTTACTTGCTCAACCATATCTTCCATGTAGGCTTCGCGTGTAAGACGTTTGTCGTCAAGTTGTTTGGCTATGCTTTTATAGGTGCCTGGGTGCAAATATCTAAACGATAAATCTTCCAGTTCCCATTTTAATTGCCCTATTCCTAATCTGTTTGCCAATGGTGCAAAAATATCAGCCGTTTCTTTAGCGGCAATGACGCGGTCTTCTTCATCCGCATTTTTTACATTGCGTAAATGACATACCTGCTCGGCAAGCTTAATGACCACGGCGCGCACATCTTCAACCATGGTTAATAACATTTTTCGAATATTATCAACTTGCATAGTGCCTTTACCTTGATGCGATAAAGTACTAATAGTGGCCATTTGTGCAACCCCAGTTAACAGCATGGCTATGTTATTCCCAAGCTGCTCTTCGATGGTTTCAAGCGATATTAAGTCGTTTAAAAAATACGGGGTTAAATACGCAGTAGCTAACGATTCGGGGTCGAGATTTAGCTCAGCTAAAATTTCAACCATTTCGATTGCAGTAGTTTGCCTGCTTTCACTATCACATTTTACGCAGAGCGCTTGGGCTTTAGTAAGTAGCTCTGTTTTTTCTTCAGACAAGGCAAGAAATGAAAGCCGAGTGCTAAAATCTGTTGTCTCATCTTGTTGATGTGATTGTCGTGTAGCTACCATAATGCGTTCTACCTCCGTTGAAATAACGCCATAGTTTCAATATGCCCTGTATGAGGAAACATATTCATTAGCCCAATTTTATTAAGATCAAAGCCAGCTTGTGAAATAATTGCGCTGTCACGGGCTAAAGTAACAGGGTCACAAGAGACATATAAAATAGTTTTAAACTGCTTTAAAGGTAATTGCTCTAATACAGCTATTGCACCAGTCCTAGAAGGATCGAGTACAAGCACATCTAAGTTTTTGCTAAACCATGGGGCGCTCTGTATGCTTTGGGTTAAATCAAAGCAATGAAACTGCGCATTGGTAATAGAGTTAGTTTGCGCATTTTGAGCAGCCATTGCAACCGCTGAAGTCACACCTTCTACACCAATTACAGATTTTGCTTGTTTTGCTAACACTAATGAGAAATTACCAATACCACAAAATAAATCCAATAAATTTTCATCACCTTTTAAATCAAGCCAATTTGCAGCTTGCTTTAACATAGCTTCGTTAACTTGCGCATTTACCTGAATAAAATTACCTAAACCAAATTCAAATTTTAGATCAAATTCTTTAAGATAATAAAATGGCATGGCTAAGTGTGAATGTTCTATTGCATCGCTCTCGCTTTGCCATACAATTTTAAACTGCTGGCTTTTTGTTATGTGCTCAACCAAAGCCTTTGTATCATCATTAATTGCTTTAGTGTGACGAATAACAACAAAGTTTTGTTTATCACTTTGGCATAACTGTAAATGGCTTATACTGTGCAGTGCTTTGTGTTGATTAATTAAATCATCAAAAAGTGTGAAAACATCTGTAAATACTTCATCAAGTACTGCACATTTATTAATACTCACAATATTTTTTGAGCCACTTGCTCTGTAACCCACGCGCATTTTTTTAGCTGCTTTATCAAACATAACAGCTATACGAGCGCTGCGTCTGTAATGCACAGGTTTACTTAATAATGGGGTTTGCCAGTTTAAGCTGTTTAATTTAGCAAACTTACTAAATAACTGAGTAACTGCAGTTTGTTTTTCTACAACTTGTTGGCTTACTTCTAAATGCTGTAATTGGCAACCACCACACTGATTATAGTGCTCACAAAAAGCATCTACTCTTGATTCACTCGCTTGAATAACTTTAGTTACTTTTGCACTACTGTATTTAGCTTTATCTTCGACGAGTGTTGCTTTGACTGTTTCGTTTGGTAATGCACCGCTTACAAAACATACTTTATTGTTATGTTTAGCAATGCCACGCCCTTGATGATCCATTCCCGTTATAGTCAATTCTAGTGTTTGTTGCTTTAACGGTTTTTTTTTCGCTTTAAAAATTTGCGCCATTAGGCATTACCTTAACTTTATTTATGAAGCACCTATATTTAGATGCTTTAGAATGCGTGTTGAACCGTATATACTCAAGTCATACTAATAACGATAAAACGCTCTCATTATGACCAAATTAGGCTTACGCGATTCTGTTTTAACACTGACCCTGATCCCAACGGTGATCATAGGATTACTACTTGGTGGCTATTTTACAATAAATCGTTACATTGAGCTTGATGAAATTTTATATCAGCAAGGCACTACTATTTCAGAGCCCCTTGCTATTGCGCTTGAGCAACCCATGCTCGAAAAAAACAAACAGCTATTGAATCGCCTTATAAGCTACACGCATAACAAGCACTCCCCTACAATTAAGTCGATTGCTATTTTTGATAAAAATAATGCGCTATTAATGACCAGTAATTATCACCGCTCATTTGAAAAGTTAATTAATCAAAAAACGCTCATAAATTTAAAAACGACCCGTGTGCAAAAATCAGATGAGCTTGTTACATTTTTCACACCCATTATTAACCATACAAGTCACGACTCTAAATGGGATCCATCGGCTTTTCAGTCATCTTTGGGCACCGTTATTATACAGCTAAACAAAGACCAAGCAGTTATAGGGCAGCAACGTGCTTTATTAATTAGCGGTATTGTAATTATTTTATCGTTGGTATTTGCAGCAATTTTAGCTTTAAGGTTAAGCCGCATGTTTATGACGCCGCTTAATAAGTTAGTACTTGCAACCGACAAGTTAGTCGAAGGTAAAAGAAGTACTGGCCTTAACGACAACATGATAGGTGAATTTGAGCTATTACGAGAAGGCTTAAACACCATTGCTCACACTATGGTGATGCAAAAAGATGAAATGCAAAAAAATATTGATCAAGCAACGAGTGACTACCGCGAAACACTAGAACAATACGAAACTTCAAATATAGAGCTCTCGTTTGCAAAAAAAGAAGCTCAAGATGCTAACCGTGTAAAATCAGACTTTTTAGCTAAAATGAGCCACGAACTCCGTACTCCGTTAAATGGTGTTATTGGATTTACACGTCAGCTTTATAAAACACCGCTGAATAAACATCAAAAAGATTATCTTGACACTATTATGCTATCAGCAAATAGTTTAATGACTATTATTAGCGACATTCTAGACTTCTCCAAACTAGAAGCGGGTGCAATGGAACTTGAGTCGATTCAGTTTCAACTTCGTGATGCTGTAAATGAAGTAATGACACTACTCGCTCCTAGCGCACACGATAAGCAATTAGAGCTATCCATTTACATTAACCAACAAGTACCGGATGACTTAACAGGCGATCCCACTCGCTTTAAACAAGTCTTAATAAACCTGTTAAGTAATGCGATTAAATTTACCGAAAAAGGCTCTATTAAGGTCGACATAAGCCATCGGTTACTCGACGACGAACGCACTTCTTTACTTGTGTCAGTAACAGATACTGGCGTGGGTATACCTATGGATAAGCAAGACTCTTTATTCACTCCATTTGGGCAAGCAGACTCAAGCATTACACGTAAGTTTGGTGGTACAGGCCTTGGTCTTATTATTACCAAGCATATTGTTGAAGCAATGAGTGGTCGTATAACGTTAAATTCTGCGCCTGGTAACGGTACCTGCTTTACATTCAATAGTGTGTTTAGTTTGCCAAATCACGTATTTACAAATGACTTACCGACTAAATCGCTCATTGGTAAGCGTATCTTATATTTAGAGCCACATGAGCATACGCACCATGCCGTACTTTCGTTATTAACCCAGTGGGAATCAAACGTTACGGCATGCTTTAACGAAACTAGCTTTTTAGACGCTATAAAAAATACTGAACATAAATATGATGTTTGCTTAATTGGCCATATGGCATCAGTTGATGATATGCAGCAACTAAAAAGCTATGTAAAAGCCGTACGTGAATCTACTGATTACTTATATTTAATGCTTAATACTGTATCGCACAATATGCGAGAAGCCTTTATAGGCAGCGGAGCTGATGCATGTTTAAGTAAGCCACTTAATCACCGTAAGTTATGTGAAGTACTTGCAGCACCTTACAGACTTGACCACCCGACTCATAATATTGAACAAAACGATCAAGCTCTACTGCCGTTAAAAGTATTGGTTGTTGATGATAACGATGCTAATTTAAAACTTCTCCATACTTTGTTAAGTGAACAGATTGAAGTAATAGAAACGGCTCATAATGGTTCACAAGCATACAGCTTAAGTAAAAGTCATAAATACGACATAATTTTTATGGATATACAAATGCCAATTATGGACGGTATAACCGCATGTAAGCTTATACAAGAATCATCACTTAATGAAGATACACCCATTATCGCTGTAACGGCACATGCCCTTCAAAGCGAAAAAGAGCAACTGTTAAAAGATGGCTTTAAAGGCTATTTAACTAAGCCTATTGATGAAGATATGCTTAAACAAATTATTAGCGACCATAGTCCACAGACTCCTGTTAATCGTGACAAAGCTAAGACAGATACACCACAAAGTCCTGCACCATTTCAAAGTAGTAGAATTGATTGGGCACAAGCCCTGCAGCGTGCTGGCGGAAAGAGCGAGTTAGCGCTAGAGATGCTTAACATGCTACTTTTAAGTGTCCCTGAGACCCTTACATTACTTGCTAAAGCAATAGAGAGTAACGATTGCCAACAAGTGTTAAGTATTGTCCATAAGTTTCATGGTGCATGTTGTTACACTGGTGTACCTAAACTTAAATCACTCGCAGAAACAATCGAAACATCGCTTAAAAATAAATGCTTGTTAGAGAATATTGAACCTGAATTATTTGAGTTACAAGATGAGCTTGAAAACCTACTTGCAGATGCAAGTGTGACCGAACTACAAAGATAAGCTTTGAATTTTAGATACAAAAAACGCGGTATTTACCGCGTTTTTTAATTAAGCTTTTTAAATGCTGATGTTTGCTTATCTTACATTCTTGCTTCAATCATTAATCGTTTCATGTCGCGTACGGCTTTATCAAGCCCATCTATAGCTGCACGAGCAATAATAGCGTGACCAATATTTAGCTCATAAATCTCAGGCATTGCAGCGATTGGTTTCACGTTATGATAATGAAGACCATGGCCAGCGTTAACAATCAAACCTAAGCTTGCTGCGTATATGACACCTTCACGAATGTGCTCTAACTCTTTGTGTAAATCAGTATCATTTGTTGCATCGGCGTACGCGCCTGTGTGTATTTCTACATAAGGAGCACCACATTCTTTGGCTGCATCTAACTGTGCTTTATCTGCATCAATAAATAGCGATACTTTAATACCCGCTTCGGTAAGCGTTTTTGTTGCTGCTTTAATTTTATCTATATTACCGGCTACGTCTAAGCCACCTTCGGTAGTTAATTCTTCGCGCTTTTCAGGTACTAAGCACACGTACTCAGGTTTTACTTCAAGCGCTATTCTTATCATTTCATCGGTAACAGCGGTTTCAAGATTCATACGAGTTTGAATGGTTTTAGCCATTACATAAACGTCGCGATCTTGAATATGGCGTCTGTCTTCACGTAAGTGAATCGTAATACCGTCTGCGCCTGCATGCTCTGCTACACTGGCTGCATGAGCGGGATCTGGATAGCTTGTTCCACGCGCTTGGCGAATTGTTGCAATATGATCTACGTTTACACCCAAAAGAATATCTTTCATTTTCTTACCTGTAAAATTACGTTTATTGAGAGGCCATAAATAGCTCGCGGCTTTTTAATGGTTTACTGCCTAATAAGGGTTTTAATAAATAGCGACTTAATTGCTTTGCCATATATAGCACATCATTTTGGCTAAAGTCATGATTTGCTATGGCGTTGAGTTGTTTGCCACTAAATCCAGAACGTGTATCTTCTTGTACTAAAAAACCAAGTTCGGGGAAATAACTATACGTCTGCTTTTCATCTATTGGTTCACCACTGGCGTCAAAACTAAAATCCACGCCATAACCGAGTAATTCCAATAGTTGAAACTCGTATGAGCGAAGCACCTCTTGTAAATTAGCCCCGCTGTTTAGGTTTGATAGATGAGTTTTATATAGCTCAAATACTTGTTCAATTGGCTCGTTAACAGGAACGATACGATTTGTAAGCTCATTTAAATAAAAACCACAATAAAGCTCATCACCTTTTAAAAAGTGCGAGTTCCCATGCAGTTCAAACTTATTGATATATTTTAAATCGTACTTGCCACTGTAATTAACAAGCAGTGCCTGAAACGGCTGAAGTTGTGCTTTATGTTTAGTGGCCTGGCGACCACTAATTCGGGCCAGCATTCTTAACTGACCAACGCCTTCTACAAGCATATCTAACATTACTTGGGAGTCACTATAAGGACGCCGATGTAATAAATACGCGGTGTAGAAGTCGCTATCCATTCACTAAGCTACTGCTTGGTTTAGTCTTCACTGTAACCTAAGCTTCTTAGTGCACGTTCATCGTCAGCCCAACCCGACTTAACTTTAACCCAAAGCTCTAAAAACACTTTGTTATCAAGCATTTCTTCTATGTCTTTACGGGCTTCACGGCCAATGGTTTTTAGCTTTTCGCCTTTATTACCAATAACCATGCGTTTTTGTGTTTCGCGCTCAACAAGAATTAACCCGTTGATATGCCAAATACCGTTGTCTTGCCATTTAAACTGCTCAATTTCAACAGTTACAGAATACGGCAATTCTTCGCCCATAAAACGCATTAGTTTTTCACGAATTACTTCAGCTGCCATAAAGCGCATTGAACGGTCAGTTACATAATCTTCCGGAAAGTAAAATTCGCAAGGAGGTAAGCGTTTAGTTACTTCTGCTTTGATTAAATCAACATTTTTACCTTGCGTTGCCGATACTGGCATAATTCCAACAAAATCAAACTTGTCACTTAACCACTTCATATGAGGCAACACAAGGTCACGGTCTTTAACTTGGTCTATTTTATTAATAACCAATAATACCGGCTTACCACTTTGCGATACTTTATTAAGTACCATGTCGTCATCGGCATTCCAATGAGTGCCCTCAACTACAAAAATAATAAGCTCAACATCGCCGATAGAACTAGACGCGGCACGGTTCATTAAACGGTTAATCGCACGTTTTTCTTCAACGTGTAGACCTGGTGTATCTATGTATACCGCTTGGTGTTTACCTTCGGTATGAATACCCATAATACGATGACGGGTGGTTTGTGGTTTACGTGAGGTAATACTCACTTTTTGCTCAATAATTTCATTAAGCAAAGTCGACTTACCTACGTTTGGGCGCCCTACAATAGCAACCATTCCACAAAACGTATCTACATCACCTTCATGAGGCTGTATTAGGGTATCAAGGTTCATTTTTAAGTATCTTCAATGCTTTTTCAGCAGCTTTTTGTTCGGCTTTACGGCGCGAGCTACCTACAGAAATTATGCTATCCATTCCATCAACAATACATTCGACCGTGAATGTTTGATTGTGTGCTTGGCCTTTGGTATCAACCACAGTGTAACCCGGTAAAGATAATTTACGGGCTTGCAAATACTCTTGCAGCAGGGTCTTCGGATCTTTTTGGTTAAGCCCTGGTGAAATAGCATCTAATCGTGATTCGTACCATGACAATATAAGATCGCCACAGCTATCAATACCTGAATCTAAAAATGCAGCGCCAATAATAGCTTCTACTGCATCAGCAAGCGTTGACTCGCGACGGAATCCGCCACTTTTAAGCTCGCCCGGCCCTAAGCGTAAATAATCGCCTAGGCCAAATTCAAGACCAAACTCGGCAAGTGTTTGACCACGCACAAGCGTTGAGCGCATGCGGCTTAAATCGCCTTCACGCGCTTTAGGAAATTTGGCATAAAGTGCATTGGCAATCACAAAGCTTAAAATAGAGTCGCCTAAAAATTCTAGTCGCTCATTATGCTGGCCTTTGTGGCTGCGGTGCGTCATTGCTTGCTCAAGTAAACCTTGATCGGCAAATTCATAGCCAATTTTTTTATATAATTCTGTTACATTTTTTTTCATCGTTACTGAATATTACCTAGGCGCTCAAAGCGAACACCAGTTGGAACCCATCCTGGTAAAATATCATCAGGGCCATTCTCAAATTCAAAACTCATCCATATAAAGACAGCTTTACCCACCAAGTTTTCTTTTGGTACAAAGCCCCAAAAGCGACCATCTTGGCTGTTGTCGCGGTTATCACCCATCATAAAATAATGATCAGCAGGAACAGTCCATTCATCAGAAGGCGTGCCCGGTTGCTGGTAGTAACGCCCTTTTCTCTCAGGCGCTTGTGGGTTGATTAATATATCATGCGTAACTGTTGTTAAATTTTCATTTACACGAGCTAGAGGCATTGGGCCTTGTTTAAATTCGTTATCATTAATTAGTTTAAAATCAATTTTATTGAATTCATTACATAAAAGCTCACCCTGCTGGGTTTCGCCTTCTTTACAATTTGGCTGAATATATAAACGTTTATCGCGATAAACAATTTTATCGCCAGGTAAACCAATTGTACGTTTAATATAGTCAACATTTTCATCTAAAGGGTATTTAAAAACAACAATATCACCACGCTCAGGCTGCCCAATCTCAACTAATTGAGTACGCCAAACAGGGTCTTTTATTCCATATGAATACTTTTGTACTAAAATAAAATCACCTACTAATAATGTAGGCATCATTGAACCGGATGGAATTTGAAACGGTTCAAAGATAAATGATCTAAAAATAGTAATTGCTGCAATCATCGGGAAAATCGACTTTGCTGTTTCTGTTAGTACTGGTTCTGGTGCAATTAATGCCGCAGTTTCTTCATCTAACGGAGCTCCAGCAGACGTTTGCGCTATCGCTAAGCGCTCCTGCCTTTTTGGGGCGTACATTAAGTGATCTATTAACCATATTAAGCCTGAGCCTAAAGTTAATAACACCAATAAAACTGAAAAATAACCAGCCATTTATAATCCTTTGTTTTTATTTGCCAACTTTTAAAATAGCTAAAAACGCTTCTTGAGGCACTTCAACATTACCTACTTGCTTCATACGTTTTTTACCATCTTTTTGCTTTTTAAGTAGCTTTTTCTTACGGCTCACATCACCACCGTAACACTTAGCAATTACGTTTTTACGTAATTGTTTTACCGTGGTACGGGCAATAACATGTTGTCCGATAGCAGCTTGAATCGCTATATCAAACATTTGACGTGGGATAAGCTCTTTTAACGCATCAGCTAACTGGCGACCACGAGACTGTGCACCATCTCTGTGAACAATTATCGCAAGTGCGTCAACGCGCTCACCATTGATTAAAATATCAACACGCACCATATCTGATGTTTGAAAGTGTTTAAAGTTATAATCAAGCGACGCAAAACCACGGCTAGTAGATTTTAATTTATCAAAGAAGTCCATCACCACTTCAGCCATAGGTAGCTCGTAAGTTACAGCTACTTGCTTTCCGTGATAAGTCATTTTTGTTTGGCTACCACGTTTTTCAATACACAAAGTAATAACGTTACCTAGGTATTCTTGTGGTACCAAAATATTAGCTTCAACAATCGGCTCACGAATCTCTACAATATCGTTTACTGCAGGCAAATCAGATGGATTATCAATCTGAAATGTACCTTCTTTAGTAACTATCTCATAGATTACCGTAGGTGCTGTTGTAATTAAATCAATATCGTATTCACGCTCTAAACGCTCTTGAATGATTTCCATGTGTAGCATACCTAAAAAGCCACAGCGGAAACCAAAGCCAAGTGCAGTTGAATTCTCTGGTTCAAAGAATAACGACGCATCGTTTAAGCTTAATTTATTAAGTGCATCACGGAACGATTCATACTCATCTGATGCAATTGGGAACATACCCGCATAAACCTGAGGCTTAATTTTTTGAAAGCCAGGTAAGCGAAGTGGAGCTGCATTTTTTTGATGAGTAATAGTGTCACCTACTGGCGCACCATGTATCTCTTTAATACCAGCAATAACAAACCCTACTTCACCTGTTCTTAAAATACCGGTGTTGGTTTGCTTAGGAGTGAACACACCTACTTGGTCGGCAGTATGTATATGCTCGTTCGACATTATTTTTATTTTGTCGCCAGTGCGTAATTCACCGTGCTTAATACGCACTAGTGATACAACGCCTTGGTATGGGTCAAACCAAGAATCGATAATAAGTGCTTGTAAAGGTGCATCTTTGTCGCCTACTGGCGGCGGTACATCTTTAACAATCATTTCAAGAACTTCGGCAATACCTACACCTGTTTTAGCGCTACACTGCACTGCATCAAGGGCATCAATACCAATAATCTCTTCAATTTCTTCTGCAACACGTAAAGGATCCGCTTGCGGTAAATCGATTTTATTAAGTACTGGAATTACTTCTAATTCCATTTCAATAGCGGTGTAACAGTTAGCTAGTGTTTGTGCTTCAACGCCTTGGCCTGCATCAACAACAAGCAACGCGCCTTCACAAGCAGCTAAAGATCGTGAAACTTCATACGTAAAATCAACGTGTCCTGGAGTATCAATGAAATTAAGTTGGTAGGTTTCGCCGTCGTTCGCTTTGTAATTCAACGTTACACTTTGCGCTTTAATGGTAATACCACGTTCGCGCTCAATATCCATTGAATCCAAAACTTGTTTTTGCATTTCACGGTCGGTTAAACCGCCACAAACTTGGATCAAACGATCTGAAAGGGTCGATTTACCATGGTCAATATGGGCGATGATCGAAAAATTACGGATATGCTTCATAAACTGGATTCTATACTTCTATTTTAATGGACTAAATATGAATACCTAAGTGACTTGAAAATACTTGCTTTAGGATGCCATAAGCTAGATTTGTATATAACAAACTGTACTTACGCTTTTTAAGATGGGTTACAACCATTTTATGTATTGAATAACAATAAGTTATATTTACTTAACTTAAATAATTCAGCCAGATAAAATAATTTAAAAAACCACGATTCCCTGTATTTCCAAGTTACTTTGGTATAAAACGGCAATTTTACATTTAATTGGCGTCAATCACCATCTATTTGAGTTAAAGGGATACTAATTGGGTGAATTTTTATAACTTTTATATCGTGCTTTAGAGATTTCACGCGAGTTTTAGCTATAAAAAAGCCAGTAACGCCACCTAGAGCAGCAGCTAAAATCTGCCAGCCTTCGGAAGCTATAAACAATTGCGCCGCAACAAATGCAAAAACAAGACTCAAAAGGAGCGGTAGCATGTAAACCGCAAAAGCATGCTTAACGACATGACTATCATCTAGTGACAAAGTGACCTTTTGCCCTATTTCTACTGAGGATTCAAATTTATAAGGAAAGGTTTTTTTTGCAGTGCCAAATAATTTACTAAACACTTGTGAGCCGCAACGACCATTGCAGCCTTCACAAGCTTGTTTTTGCTGTGCTTCTAAATGAGCAATGTGGCCATCGAGGGCCACAACAGTGAGGGTTTGTTCAATCATAACAATCCTTACGGAATCGTCTATAGTGCGCGGGTAACTGACTCTGCAATCGCTTTTGCGGTCATACTCGGTACATTACCAACAACCGATACATCAAAATTACCGCCATTATGCACATATACTGTCGTTGCACCAGAAGTGAGTGCTCCACTTAAACGCTTACCTGGTAATGGGCGCTGAATAAATACAGAAACCTCAACAAAACCATCAGAGAACAAGTAATAATCAGTTAACTCGTTATTTAAATCGAGCTTATGTCTGTCTGATTTTAGCAACTCAAAGCCATCTGGTAACCAGCTAATTTTCCAATTAGTGGCAGTACTATCTTCATTTATAAGTGCATCGTTTGGCAAAGGCGTTGGAAAGTTTCGATTGAGCACTTCAACTAGCATACCGGCTGGCTGCTCTGTCACACTAATATGTGTAAGCTGTAACTGCTCTAAGGCTTCACCTTCATGGTTAACGTACGCGGCTTTTAGCAACAACGACGATTCCATATCCAGCCAAATCCAATAATTATATTTATACTCGTCTTTAGATTCAATGCGAACAAGTTGCGCTGCGCGCCCTGCAATACGCCCTTTGCCGCCTAGTACAAAATCATAGTGCGCACTTAAGCGATCTATATCTTTAAATAGTACTTCAGGGATTGGACCTGCTATTGAATCTGTTTTTAGAGAATATGGTTCAGACTGAGGTTCAAAATAAGTAACTTGATTATCGATACGGACCATTTCAAGCCCAGCACCGTTAAGTAAACTTAAATGCTCAAGTTCGGTGTCACCTTGTAAAGCATGCACCCATCGGTAGGGTTCCATTGTTTTACCTTTGACAACCACAAACGAGGCGTCAAAATTACGGGTGTGAACGGCATTAGCCATTTTGAGTAATAAATCTTTGGCAGGATTTGTGTCGTTGGCAAATGCATTAAAGCTTACTACCAACGACAGAACAAAAGTGATTACTTTCATTTAATTAGTTTTTTTCCTCAGACGCTTTGGTATTAGTTTGCGCTGTTTCTAAAGAATTCGCAACTCGTGCTTGGCGTTGATGCTCAAGAACTAACGCACCAATACGCTGTTGCTGTAGTTCACGTAAACCTTGCTCAGCATTTTCAAGCGCAGGCTCAGACGAATAACTTACTGGCGAGGCCATACCTGCTAGCGGTGTGGTTTGCAGTAATGGAATTTCACTTTGCTGCTCATTGTTACTTTGAGGAAGCGTATTAACGCCCACAATAGCAAACATCGCTACACTTGCTGCAATAGCTAATTGGGCAACTGGTTTGCGCCAATTAAAAGCGACTACTTTATTATCTTGTACTGTTTCAGTGATTGCTTGAGGCTGTGTTTTTGACTGACTAAAGTCAGCATAAACAGGCTCGCTTTCTAGTGCTAATGCAACGCGATCGCTAATATCAATATGTATGTCGTTATTATTTTTTTGAGCACGCATCGCATCACCAATTAACGCATAACGGCCAAACGTAGTTACATCTTGCTCTGCAATTTTTGCATCAGTTAGATGTTGCTCGCCATCAAGTAATGCCGATAACGCTTCGTTATCTAACTTGTTAAGGTGTGCTTTTGTCATACTAAGACTCGCCTATTAATGGGTTTAATTTGTTATCTATTGCTTCACGGGCACGAAATATACGCGAACGCACAGTCCCGACTGGGCAATCCATTACCACTGCTATTTCTTCATAGCTCATCCCTTCTATTTCTCTAAGGGTGATTGCGGTTTTAAGATCTTCAGGCAAACTATCAATCGTATTAAAAATAACAGCGCGTACTTCTTCGCTTAAAAGTAGGTTTTCAGGAGATGCATTCGATCGCATTGAATCTGCACAATCATAAAACTCGGCATCTTCAGCGTCTATATCATTTGCTGGCGGCTTACGCCCCTGGGCTACTAAGTAATTTTTAGCACAATTAACGGCAATACGGTATAACCACGTGTAAAAGGCGCTGTCACCTCTAAAGTTAGGAAGTGCACGGTAAGCTTTAATAAAAGCTTCTTGTGCTACATCAGCAATATCGCCTTGGTTAGATACATAACGTGAGATCAAACCTGCTATTTTGTTTTGATACTTCTTTACTAATAGGTTGAAGGCGTTTTTATCTCCTTGCTGGACCCTTTTTACTAGCACTAAATCTAATTCCTGCTCGCTCATTCGAGCCGGTACTCCTATGTCTGATTTTTGCTTGTTATTCATATTGTCGTCATTGTTCACAAATACTCTGACCTCTTTATGAATAAAAAGTTCTGCTTAATATTATTTTTTTATAAAATAGATGATAATAACGGCGCTAAGCCTTTAAAATCACTACGTAGTAGTATGACAAATATGATACAACTACAGATATTAAAAACAAATATTGCTCTATATGAGCATTGTAACCGCAAAGTACCTCTGACATGAACCAAAATAAACATCACATTGCAGATGTCGCTATTATAGGTAGCGGCGCAGCAGGCTTATCACTTGCATTATCTCTAGCTAATTATTGTAACGTTACCGTGATCAGTAAAGGAGCGCTTACCGAAGGTTCTACTTTGTATGCCCAAGGCGGTATAGCTGCTGTATTTGATAAACAAAACGACAGCATAGAATCTCATGTTGAAGATACTCTCGATGCAGGCGGCGGTTTATGCGATAGAGACGCTGTTCATTATACCGCCAGCAATGCTCACGATTGCCTACAGTGGTTAATCGACCAAGGCGTACCCTTTGATATGGAGTTTGATAGCAAAGGAAAAGAGCGTTTTCATTTAACACGTGAAGGTGGTCACAGCCATCGCCGTATATTGCATGCAGCCGATGCAACAGGTAAAGCGGTGCAAACAACACTTATCAGCCAAGTTAAAATTCATAAAAATATAACGCTTTTAGAGCAATACAACGCCATTGATTTAATCACAGATAAAAGCGCCGGAAAAACAGGCTCACACATTGAAGGCATGTATGTGTGGAACAAAAAAGCTAAAAAGGTAGAAACCATTTCAGCTAAATTTGTTGCTCTTGCAACCGGTGGTGCAAGTAAAGTGTATTTATATACATCTAATCCAGACGTATCAAGTGGTGATGGTATTGCAATGGCTTGGCGTGCAGGTTGTAAAGTTGCCAACATGGAATTTAATCAATTTCATCCAACAAGTCTTTATCATCCAGAGCTACAAAACTTTTTAATTACCGAAGCCATGCGCGGTGAAGGGGCTTATTTAAAGCGCCCTGATGGAACTCGGTTTATGAAAGACTTTGATAGCCGTGAAGAGCTTGCTCCACGCGATATAGTGGCACGCGCAATCGATTTTGAAATGAAGCGCTTAGGCGCCAATTGTGTTTATTTAGATATTAGCCACAAAGATAAAGACTTTATTATTGAGCACTTTCCTACTATTTACGCAAAATGCTTAAGTGTAGGCCTCGATATAACGAAAGAAGCAATCCCAGTTGTGCCTGCTGCGCATTACACCTGTGGTGGTGTAATGACTGACTTTAACGGCAAAACAGATCTCGATAACTTATATGCTGTAGGTGAAGTTGCTTACACAGGCTTACATGGTGCAAACCGTATGGCAAGTAATTCACTATTAGAGTGCATTGTATTTGCCCACGCTGCAGCTAAAGATATTTTAAGTAAAATTGAACATGCACCAGAGCCGATAGCGCTTCCTCATTGGGATGAGAGCCGTGTTAGTAACTCAGATGAAGAAATTGTTATTACCCATAACTGGCATGAACTACGTTTATTTATGTGGGATTATGTAGGTATTGTACGCTCTACTAAACGCTTAGAACGAGCACTGCATAGAGTTGAGTTGCTACAACAAGAAATACACGATTACTATGCAAACTTTAGAGTAAGTAATAACTTACTTGAGCTTCGTAATTTAGTGCAAGTATCAGAGCTAATTATTAGAAGTGCTATGGAGCGAAAAGAAAGCAGAGGCTTGCATTACACTATTGATTACCCTGAACAAAGTGAAAATCCAACGCCGACTATTTTGACTCCAAAACGCAATTAATTGCGCCGACAGTGGCACGTTTTAGACGCGCATAACTTTGCTCATTAACGCCATTGGCTGAAATTATAAGCCAATGGTTGTTACTAAAACCTTTAATATGAAGCCATATATTATTACCATAAAATCGGCTTTTGTTACTTATTTCACCCTGAATTTTTAAGCTCTCGCCCTCAAATCTAAATAACTTTGGTTCTAATATTATAATGCCCTCATGTGGGTGAATTGCTAATACTTTGCGCCACATTATCAAGCCAGCTAGTGCATTTATTATTAAACAAAAAAGCATGGCTAATAGTGAATCTAAAAATAAACATAATATAAAACTAAGTATACAAAAAAAGACCACAATTGGTTTGTGGTCAGCTTTATTATTTGTAACCGTAAACCTATACACGAACTCGGTCTAAGATCAGCGAAACCATACCGTTTAACTGCTCGTCTTTACATTCTTCATGACCCATAAACCATGCAAATAAGTCAGGGTCTTCTTCTGTTAGCAAACGCTGAAAGATAGCCTGTTGCTCTGCGCTCAAAGAGTCGTATGCTTCTTCTACAAACGGCATAAACAAAACATCTAGCTCTAACATGCCACGACGACAAGCCCAACGAATACGTGCTTTACTATGAATTTCAACCATTTTAAACCTCATACTTAATTGACTCGAGTTTAACAAACACAAGCCTATTTAGCAGCTATTAATCTCTCATTAAATAATAAACCCACACCAATAAGCGCTTGTCTGTACCATACGTAACAACTGCGTTATTATGTCACTTCATTTATATTGCAAAGAAGGTTTTTATGTCGAGCGTTTATGCATGTCCGTTATCTCATCAACTTATTAGCCTCTGCGGTGCTGATAAATTATCTTATTTGCACGGACAAATCACTCAAGATCTAAATAAATTAACCAGCAGTAATTATTTGTGGGCTGGCCATTGCAGCGCCAAAGGTAAACTTTGGGGTGTATTTAAATTATTTTCTTACCAAGATAGCTACTACCTTGCGGGTAGCCAAGCTGAAGTTGAAAAATCATTAGCTGAACTTAAAAAATACGCTGTATTTGCAAAAGTTGATATTACTGAATGCTCAAAGCGTTTAATTGGTTTAATTGGTGATGATTTATCGGATGTACTGGCACAACTTGATATTAGCTTTGAAGGCGATGCAAGCGCGTGTGATTTTACGAATGGTAAAGCGCTAAAATTAGCTGATAACCGTGTTTTAATAATGGTTGATAACCAATTTAGCATGCCTGATAACGTATCCACACTTGATAACGAAGCCCCTTGGCAACAAGCAGCGATGCTTGCCGGTGAGCCTCAGCTAAGTGCAGATGCAATTGGCGAGTACGTTCCTCAAATGGTAAACCTACATGCTATTGGCGGTATAAGTTTCAAAAAAGGGTGTTATACCGGTCAAGAAACAGTAGCCCGTATGAAGTACCTTGGTAAAAATAAACGTGCAATGTATATCGTTTCAGGGCAAAGCGAAGGGATTCTTTCAGAGCCTGATTTAGAAACCCAATTAGGCGAAAATTGGCGCCGTGCAGGTAAACTTATTGCACAAAGCTTTGATGAGCAAACAAATAAATTAACAGGCCTCGTTGTGTTGCCAAACGATACTGATGTAACTCAGGTACTTCGTGCAAAACACACACCTCAGGTGGAGCTAAGCATTCTGCCTCTACCCTACTCTCTTGAAGATGAATAAATAGGAATGACTATGATCGTTGCGGCAAACAAAGTGGTAAAAATGCATTATTCAGTAATGGATAATGATGGCAATAGCATTGATAACTCGTTCGGTGGTGAGCCACTACACTTTATCATTGGCACAGGCTATTTAATTTCAGGCCTAGAAAATGCTTTGCTGGGCAAGCAACCAGGCGACACGCTTAGCGTAAAGGTTGAACCTGAAGAAGGTTACGGCGAGCGCCACGAAAACCTAATGCAAGCAGTACCTAAATCAATGTTTGAAGGTATGGAAATTGAAGTTGGCATGCAATTTCGTGCATCAACAGATGATGGTGACCAATCAGTAATGATCATCGATATCCAAGATGAAGAAGTGATTGTAGATGGTAATAACCCACTTGCAGGTATAACACTTAACTTTGATGTAGAAATACTAGAAGTACGTGATGCTACAGAAGATGAATTAACTCACGGCCACGTACATGGCGAAGGTGGGTGTGGCCACGACCACTAATGCACTGCTAAACAAATAGAAAAAGCGCCTAAGGCGCTTTTTTTTTATATCATATTGTTACGCTTAACCGTTTCAGCTTTTGGCTTACTAGGCAGCGCGATTGATACGTTTTTTTCTTTTAAAGCAGCTAGTAAACCTTTTTGATCGTTTGTACCAACTCTATACAAGGTGCCATCTTTGAGCGTTAACTGTATTGCACTAAAGCCAGATACTGTATATACCCAACCATCATGAGTAATTCGCATACCAATACCGTGTCTGTAAGAGTTTTGAACTGCTTTTGCTTCTGCTACTTCGCTAAGCTCAATACTTTGACCAGCAACGCCTGGACCAAACGTCCAGCTAATATTTTTATCATCTACTTTTACTGTTAGGCCATGGAACAAAAAGCCCACCAGCACTAAAATCCCAGTAAATATTATTAAAGGTCCATCAGCGCCTAACAAGTTCCACGCAAGCGCCACAAAACCGCCAATCCACGCTAATACAAAAAAGATAAACACCGCATACTGTTTATGCTGATACATAATATTCTCTAAATTAAATAAATACTTAAAAGCTGTATACCAATGTAGCACTCAGCTCTGAGTCAAACTTGAGTTTATCATCTTCGGGTTTTGAATTATAACGATACATGTAGGTAAATTTGAGTGATACCGCGCCAATCACTTGGCTTATCAGTGCGGTTTCCGATTTTAAGCGAGAATTAAGACCTGAAAGCGACTGCTCTATACTCACATCTTGATTAAAACGAGTACGCTTAGAGACCAAACGTTCCCACTGCATTGCAACACGTACTAAATAACCGGTTTTATCAATTTCATCTTCGCTCACATCCGAATCTTCATCGGCGACTGAACGGTATAAACCAGGTCCTATATCAATATCTACTTTGTTTTTAGAGCCTTGATATACACGCGCACCATAGCCTGTCGCCACCGTGCTTTTAAAATCAAGTCCACTAAACTCATCTTCTTCGTAATCACCGTAAATAAAAAATGAGGAGTTTTTAACACCTACTTTATAGTTACCTTGCGCTGATACAAAAATACGATTAGCAGTAACATCAGTGCCACCGCTTTCATCGTTTTCATCACGCTTATAAAGAGAGTCTATTTTAAATTGGTTACGCCACTTTTCAAAATCTTGGTATAAATTACCTTTGAGCTTAAAACTGGTCGAATTGGTGTTACCTTTACTTAGAATAAAACCAAATTCAGTATCACCGTAAAGCATATCACCTTTGTGTAACTCATGAATTTCTTCATCAGAGAGCTTGCCATATTCATGAAAATCTTCAAATGGATCAACAGCCCAACTCGGGCAGCTAATTATTAAAAAAAATAAAAATAAATACTTACGCACAACACTCTCTCTGCACACAATTATAAAAATAAGCGGTATTGCTTATTCACTCTCTTTCCATAAAATATGACAAAACGGAGCATCTTTATCACGACTAATCAAAATTTTAGCAAACAAAACATCATCATTTTCAAATTCTAAACCAACTAGCACCTGAATAAAGTGCTCTGGCTCTATCTCAAGGGCAACAAAATCTTGCCACTGATCGTCTGGCTCGTCTTCTTCAATAAAGCCTAGGTCTTCTCTAAACTCATTAAAGTCTTCAACATCTTTATCACTCAAGTTATTTGGCGCTAGCTCTAAAAAAATATCATAAGCTTGGTGAGTAGCTTCTTCTACCGTATATAAACGTGGACCCGACATATGTGCTTAACCTTAAGCTTTTAAGTTGCGCTATATTATCAAATCTCATCATCATTTTGATAAAAAAAAGCGTAAAACACTGACTTTTTTGTAACTGAGTCATGCTTTATTCAGCATACAACTCAAACAGTAAATAACAATTTAACTAACCCATTGAATATCAAGATTACTTTTTTAATTTAAGCTTAAAATAACAACGTAAAAAATTTTATTATCTCAAGTTCTAATTGTTTAGCTTTTTCTCATCTAAATCTAACCCTTTAAGACTACAGCTTTAGCAATAAATTCCATTTATTTAAAAAATACCGTCACTTTACTTAATTCTTATAACAACATAAGCTCAACTAACAGGTCAGAGGAGTGTGTAATGATAAAACTAGAAAAACAAAATGGCATTGCAACCGTCACGCTTAGCAGAGCAAAAAAACAAAACGCATTAAGCTTTGAAATGTTTGTAGAGCTAAACAAAGCCATTAAAAACATAAAAAGAGACCGCAGTATTCGTGCTGTAGTAATAAAAGGCGATGGCGAGCATTTTTGTGCAGGGCTTGATATATCAGCCGTAATGGCGGCACCATTGAATATTATAAAATTATTGCTTAAATGGTTACCTGGCAATCAAAATTTAGCGCAAAAAGTAGTATTAGGCTGGCAGTCACTGAGCGTGCCTGTTATTGCACAAATTGATGGCAACTGTTTAGGGGGAGGATTACAAATAGCGCTGGGTGCTGATTACAGGATTGTTCATATTGATGCCAAGCTTGCCATTATGGAAGCGCGTTGGGGCTTGTGCCCCGATATGGGCGCAAATGTAATGATGAGCGGTTTAGTTAAGCGTGACCAAGCACTTTGGCTTGCAAGCCACGCAAACCCAATCACAGCACAACAAGCAAATGAGCTAGGTTTAGTTACTCAGCTTACCGATGATACTCAACAAGCCACGCAAAACATGCTCAATACATTACTTGAGCGCTCACCCGATACGCTTGCTGCTATTAAACGTGTTACACAACTTAGCTATAAACCAAACCAACGAAAAATACTCGCTAAAGAAACCTTCAGCCAAATTCGCTTATTGCTAAACCCAAACACTAAAAAAGCAATTGCTAAAGCAAAAGGAAAAGCGGATATAACCTACGTAAATACAAAGCATTGGTAGACTATTGCACAATGCATAAAAGAGTTTGATTTGTTAAAGTTAAGCTCTTATCTTTTCTGTGAGCCACTTTGATGAAATATCTGCTCAGTAGCGCTATTATTTTACTATGTTTAGCCAGCGCTAAACTCATTATGCACTTTATTGGTGGAAGCTTTCCTGCACCGTTACTCGCTATGGTTATTTTATTAGTTTTACTCTTATCGGGTATTGTAAAAGAGCAACATGTAAAACCATGCGCCTCCCCTATTTTAAATATTATGCCTATCTTTTTCATTCCAGCGGGTGTGGGATTTATTGAGCATCTCGGTCTTATAAAATCGCACTGGGCATTTTTAGCCTCAGTTGTGGTGCTTGTTCCTATAACTACCTTATTGCTTGTTAGCAGTGTAATTGCGTACTTTAAGGGAAAAGAAAATAATGACTAATCTTACTTTTTCCGCTATTTCAGAGCTACAACCTAATTTATGGTGGCTAAGTATTCCTTTTATTATTGTATTATTTTTAGCACTAAGGGCCGTAAACCAAAGTATAAAAAACAGCGTATTTAAATCGCTCACCAACCCCGTATTTTTAAGTATTAGTATTATTGCTTTATTACTCGTTAATCTAAATTTGCCTTATACGCAATTTGCCACGCACAGCAAATTACTAAGCTGGTTATTAGAGCCCGCAATTGTGGCTCTAGCGCTTCCTTTATATCAGCAGTTTACACACGTACGAAAAAATCTATTACTTATAGTCGCAACATGTAGCTTAGGCATTGTTAACGCAACCGTTGTGGCATTTTTGCTAAGCATATTATTTAATTCGCCAGCGCAGCTAAGTGCATCTGTTGCCGCACTCAGTGTGACGACCCCAATATCTTTAATTGTTACCGACTCGTTAGGAGGGATTAGCTCACTTGCCGCGGCTTTAGTTATTTTTATTGGTTTACTAGGCGCTTTATTTGGTTTTATGCTTTTTAAACTCATTAATATTTTTAATCACGAATCTCAAGGCGTTGCCATGGGCACAGCCTGCCATGCAATTGGGACCGCTGCTGCTATTGCTGAGCATCCAAAAGTAGGCGCTTACTCATCAGTTGCAATGGCACTAAGTGCTTTATTAACAGCGATTATAGTGCCGCTGTTATATCCATTTTTAGTCAACATTTTGCTATAGTTGGAAAAATACAACATAGCCCTAACTTAGAGCGCTTTATGATCAGTTCTGAAATCGAACAGTTTGAAAAATATTACACCATGCTTACTGAGTATATGGTTACCTACAGTATGCAAATTGTTGGCGCTATTTTTATCGTCCTCATTGGTTTGTGGATAGCACAAAAGCTTGCCAAATTTGTAGCCGCGTTAATGACCCGCCATAATGTTGATATTACGCTCACAAACTTTGTCAGTAGCGTGGTAAAAGTACTGCTCATTGTAATGGTTATAATTATTGCACTTGGCAAAATAGGTATTAGCGTTACGCCATTTGTAGCAGCCATTGGTGCTGCATCTTTAGGTGCTGGTTTAGCGCTGCAAGGAATGCTTTCTAATTATGGTGCAGGCCTTGCCATTATAGCCACGCGACCTTTTGTTGTTGGTGATACTATTGAAGTTAAAAATGTAAGCGGCCAAGTTAAAACAATTGAGCTTGGCTACACTATTTTAATCAATGAAGAAAAAGTAGAAATCACCATTCCAAATAAGCACATAGTGGGTGAAATACTTCATAACTCATTTAGTTACTCATTGGTCAAAGGTGAAATAGATATAGCTTATAGTGCATGCTCTGATAACGCGATTAGCCTCATTGAAGACGTACTTAAAGCACATGAATTAGTCGCACAAAATCCGTTATCACAAGTGGGTATTGAACGCTTCGCCGATAGCGGTGTTACAATAAGCTACCGATATTGGGTGCCTACTACTAAAATTATCGAAACCAAACTGGCTATTAACGGTGGTGTTTATAAAGCAATTAATAACGCTGATATTGAAATTCCATTCCCTCAACGCGTCATTACAATTAACAAAGCCGACCTAGAAAGCTAATTTATTTTTATAGTGAGCTTGCATATCTGCAAGCTCATCCTTTCCTACCCCCTCTGCTCAGAATAAACTCAAATAGTTGTGTTATAGATTTATTTGCCATATAAATAGTGTTAATAAATATCAATACGCACTTAATTTTAATAATAAAAAAACAATAATGAGTAATGATGATGCGCAACCCCTTCTACCTAGGCGATTGGCAAGTAACACCTTCAACTAACTCAATTCAACTCACTGGTAAAGCCAAACAGTTAGAGCCCAAAGCGATGGAAGTTTTATTGCATTTGTGTCAACAAAATGGCGACATTGTAAGCAGCGATGAATTGCTCAGTAAATGCTGGAAAAATACTGATATTGGCGATAATCCACTACATAAAACTATCACTCAGCTAAGAAAAGCGCTCGGTGATAAAGCCAATGAACCACATTATATTGAAACTATCCGTAAACGTGGCTACCGCATTATTGCAAAATTATCTTTTCCGTTAGCAGATCCTATCCCAAGCACTAAAAGTACATGGCAGGGAGGATCCCCTTTCTTAGGCCTGCGTGCATATAACCCAAATGATACCCACGTTTTTTTTGGCCGTACCCAATCTATAGCTACCCTGCTGGAAAGGATATCTAGCCAGGTAAATTACGGTCGTGCTTTTTGCTTAATACTTGGCCCTAGTGGTACAGGTAAATCCTCGCTTGTTAATGCTGGAATTTTACCAAAACTACTAGATGAGCGAGGCTATAATGGCATCGGGGTTATTTCCTACACCCAGATGGACTTTGCAGATGTGCATAAAAATAGACTTTTTCTAGACTTAGCTTCTGCATTACTTGATTGGGATATAAACGCCCAGCCTGTGTTTGAAGGATTAAGCGCGCAAACACTTGCAGAGCAACTAGAATTGGCAATAGATGGCGTAATTAATGCCATACAAGCTGCACTTAGTAAAGCCTCTACACAACTTAAAACACCCCAGTTATTTTTATTTATTGACCGCTTAGAAGTACTGCTTTCTTCTCCTATATTTAGTAGCGAAACACGCAACCATTTCTTGTCGGTTATTGAGCGCTTAGCAATCTCTAAAGCTGTGATTGTATTTAGTGCGTGTCGTAACGACTTTTACCCTTTAGTTGTTGAACAACCAAGTTTAATGGCAGGCAAAGCTCATGGCGCGCACTACGATTTAACACCGCCAAACCGCCAAGAACTCCAACAAATTATTCGCCTGCCAGCGTTAACCGCTAATTTAACGTTCTCCAATGACCCACAAACCCAAACACCACTGGATGAAATATTGTGCGCCGACACAGCCAATAACCCCGATGCATTGCCCATGCTGCAATACACATTGCAAGAGCTGTACTTACAGCGCAGTGATAATAACGAGCTACTGCACAGTGTTTACACAAAACTCGGGGGTATTGAGGGCGCCATAGGCAAAAAAGCAGAAGATATATTTATTGATCTTAGTAATGAGCAACAGCAGCAACTAAAAAGCGTATTATCACAACTGATCACTTTAAACCCAGATGGTAAAACCATTACGAGCCGCGCTGCCCGCTGGCAAACATTAACCAACACAAGTCAAAAAGAGCTTGTGCAAGCCATGGTCGATAGCCGTTTATTTGTATCGCATTTACAAAACCAAGAAGCCTGTTTTAGTCTTGCTCACGAGGCATTATTGCGTCAATGGCCGCGCGCAAAACAATGGATTAATGACCATAAAGATGCCTTAGCAATAAAAAGTCGTTTACAACATCAAGCACAAAATTGGGTAGATGAAGGCAAAAGTAGTGCTTACCTCCTAGCGCCAGGTAAACCGCTACAAGAAGCGCAGCTATTACTTAACGACAAACTGTTTAAATTAGATGATAACGAGCATGCTCTTATCAAAAGCTCTGTAAAAAAAACAAAAACAAAAATAAGAGCAAAACGAGTGACCGTTACTTTATTGTGCTTACTTACATTTACCGCGTTATTAATGAGCTTCACTAGTTTTAAAGCCCAACAACATGCGCAAAAAAAACAGCTTGAGGCCGAAAGCTTACTGGGGTTTATGGTCGGCGACTTTGCCGATAAATTACGTAGCGTTGAACGTATGGACTTACTTGATGGTATTAGTAATAAAGCACTTGAGTATTTTACTGATCAAACTGACGATTCAAGTTCACTTTTTAGCTTTAGCGATAATAAAGCACAATTTAACAACCGTTTTCAGTACGCACAAACCCTCGAAGCAATGGGTGAAGTAGCTTATTCCCGAGGTAAAACCGATGAAGCCTTTACCGCCTTTGAAAACGCCCGCACCCGCCTTGAGGCATTATTAAAAATACAGCCTAACAACTTAGAGCTACTAACGCTTGCAGGCGCCAATGCCTTTTGGCTAGGTCAATTAGCTTATGATCAAAATGATCATCAAGCTACTGAGCAAATGTTTAAAAAATACCACGCTTACAGTAAAAAAATGTATGCGCTGGCAGCCAATGATTTTAACTCCATTATGGAATTATCGTATTCATCTAATTCTTTAGGTTCTTTATACATAGAAAAATCCAACTACAGCGCTGCAAAAAAGAACTTTGCAGAGTCACTTTTACTTAAAAATAAAGCGCTTAAACTGAAACCCAATAACAAAGATTTACTTCGAGATAAATCCGATACGATTAGTTGGCTTGCAAAAACAGAAGAGAAGCTAAGTAACTTTAATGAAGCAGTTAATATATTGGAAGGTGCAGTTGGCGTAATCACAAAATTGATTGCTGACTACCCTAGTGATGCAAGCCTTTTTTACACGTCAGCAAACCTATATATGCAACAAAGTTATTTACTGAGCTATTTGAGTGATAAACGGATGGCCCATAAAAAAGCCAGCTTGGCTAATCAAGTTATCAATGAAGCTTTAGTACAAGATCCAAAAAACAATAAATTTCAGCTTATGTATTATCGCTCTTTAGCACATTCACTAATGCTATCTACTGATGAAGCTACTGACTCAACAATTGAAAAAATAATTAATTTTTTAAAATCTCAAAATTTTAAAAATACCAGCACTATTAATACACAAATTACACTGATTCAATATTTTATAAATAGACAATCACCACTCAAAGCGCAGGAGTTATTAACTGAGCTTGAGAATAATGAAAACTACAAACATCAATTAGCCAGCCTAACTAAAACTGGTGATTACTTAGTATATACAAGAATAAACTTAATCAAAGCAAACTTAGCTACAACTAATAAACAGCGAGAGCAATTTTGCTTAAGTGCTATCAAAGCAATTTCTGAAGCTGCAAAAATAAGTCAGAGCGTAAAAATAACATACCCACTAGTACAAGCTTATTCCTGTTTAAACAGGGAAGACGAGATATCAGAAATAAAAACAAGCCTAGTTAAATTAGGCATTACGAACTTCCAACTATAATTACTCATAAAGGAAATGATATGAATAACACCCTAGAAAATGTCGACTTTCAAGTAAATATTAAACTTAACAACGGTGAAGCTATTTTTAGCTATACAAAAAATGGCGAATCCGCTACTGGCGGTGGTGTTGTAAGAACTGAAACCGCTGGCAACTACAATTTAGACGACGCCACAATTCAAAATGGTTTCGTATTTACTGGCGCTACTATCACCGATATCGACACACAAAAACCATGCGCCCAAGACTTCAGCTATAAAGTAAGTGACAACGGCCACACAATTATCATTACCGACACAGATGAAAATAATGGCTCTGTATGCTTAATCTTTAACGTTGAGTGTAATGGCAATAAATATGAAAGCGCTGATCCTCAAGTTAAGAATGAAAAAGAACTCTAATTAGTAATGCTTATTTTTAAATTGCACAGGCATATTAATTGCGGTGTAATTTATTTAAAAACGCCCCTTAAATAAACTTAAATAACAACAACTTAAATCAGAAGGTTACCGAAAGGTTTAAAAACGATAAATTGAATAAACTGCTAGACATAAAGTTTCATTAACAATAAAAATGAGCAACACCATGTCTAACAATAATGAAAATAGCAAAGCAAACAACACCGACAGCGCTGTATCTGCATTAATCAGCAGTATTTCTAATACCGTTAACAATGAAAAAATAAGCGCGATTATTAATGTCACTAATGTCATGGCCGATGCTATTTTTATTGTTAATGCAGATGGGGTGTTTGAATCAGTAAATCCCGTAGCAGCACGTTTTTTCAATGTAACGTCTGATTCATTAATAGGTAAAAAATGGCAAGATTGTTTACAAGAACAGTATCGCGATGACTATAAATACATGTTTGAAAGTTGGAAAAAGAACTATCAAACACCACTCAATCATGGTCCGAAAGAAGTTAAAATAAGAAAAAACAATGGTAACTGTTTAGATGTTGAGTTATCTATATCATGTTTACCCGAATCTGTAGTCGCAAGTACCCCACTTTTTATTTGTATAATGCATGATATTTCAAAGCACGTTAAAAAATACAAAGTACTGGAAAACGTAGCCAGACTTGATCATCTCACTGGTATTGCTAATCGCTGTACTTTAGAAAAAACCATCATTAAAAATTGGCAAGAGTGCATAGTTAACAAGCAGCCTCTTAGCTTTATACTTATTGATATTGATTACTTTAAATTATTTAACGATAACTTTGGCCATGTAAAAGGTGATAAGTGCCTTCAAAAAGTCGCTCGTACAATTGAAGAGTGCTTACCATCTAAAGACAGTTTAGTAGCACGCTATGGTGGTGAGGAGTTTGCTGTTGTGCTGCCTCGTTCGCACATTTCAAATGCACAAATGATTGCTAAGCGTATTCAAGAAAAAATACTCAACATTAATTTTAGAGATCTCGGTTTACCAGCGAATGTAAAAATAAGTGTAAGTCAGGGTTTAGCGTGTGAATACAATAATCAATACAGAACATCTGAGGCATTAATATGCGCGGCGGATACGGCCTTATACAGAGCGAAGTCGGAAGGTCGTAATAAATTATGTATAAGGTGATGTACTAACTATTTGGTATAGCATTTATCTACTAAAATAAAAAAACCGCAATTGCGGTTTTTTTATTACTTGAGAAAAGCTTAAATATCGATTAGCAATCCTTCGTCCTTTTTAATCTTTTCGATCACCATATAAGTATGATGAGTACCCACGCCGGGAATATCTACTAAGTCGCCAAGAACTTGTCTATATTCTTCCATATTAGAAACGCGAATTTTTAATAAGTAATCATAACCACCAGCAACCATGTCACATTCGACTACTTGTTCTATCCTTAATATGTGCTCTCTAAATACTTTAAATACAGCTGTATTTGAAGCAACAAGCGATACTTGAACATGCGCTACTAAGCTCTGATTAAGTTTAGCTTCGCTAAGCTTGGCATAATAGCCTTCAATATACCCTTCTTGCTCTAATCGTTTAACACGATCTAGGCACGGGCTGGCACTCAAATTAACCTGTTTTGCGAGGTTAACATTAGAAATTCTGCCGTTCTTTTGAAGAACGTCTAGTATGGCTAAATCAATACGATCTAGCATGCGTAATCTATTTGGAATTGTCATAACAGAATTTTATGCGGATAAGTTAAATTTATACCCTGTAAATTATCGTAAATCGCGAAATTTAACCAGCATATTCTGCTGAATTTTAATTAGAATGCACTCACAATATCACTGGTAATTTATTGGTAATTAATTTTACTTTAATTCTTAACATCCTGAGGGTTGCTTATGTTATTCAACGGCGATTTAACTACTACTTGTCCTATCAGACAAAGAATCCGTGACTTTTACCGCATAGATGAAAATGCAGTTATTGATCATATTTTACCGCTTGCAGAAGTAGGCGTAAAAGCACGAAGTCGTGCCTGGGAAAGAGCCCGCCAGATTGTTTTGAACATTCGTAAAGAGCAAGATGGGCAAGGCGGTGTTGATGCGCTTTTAAATGAATTTTCACTCTCTAGTGAAGAAGGCGTTGTATTAATGTGTTTGGCCGAAGCACTGCTTCGCGTACCAGATAAAGCAACTCAAGATGTACTTATTCGTGACAAGTTAGCCAAAGGTGATTGGAGCTCTCATCTAGGAAGCAGCGATTCTTTATTTGTAAACGCATCTTCTTGGGGATTATTAGTTACCGGTAAAATGGTTAACTACACAGACAAAACTAAAGAACAACAGTTCGGCATGCTTAAAAAGACCATTGGTCGTTTAGGTGAGCCAGTTATTCGTAAGTCTGTAAACTTTGCTATGAAAATTATGGGCAAGCAATTCGTAATGGGTCGTACCATTGACGAAGCAATTGAACGTGCAGCCGAAACAGAGCAAAAAGGTTATGTGTATTCTTACGATATGCTAGGCGAAGGCGCGCGCACAATGAAAGATGCGAAGCGTTACTTTGACAGCTACATGAATGCTATACACTCAATTGGTAAAGCGGCTAATGGTCGTGGTCCAATTAAGAGCCCTGGTATTTCAGTTAAGCTTTCTGCTATTCATCCGCGCTATGAGTTCACTCATAAAGACCGTGTGATGGAAGAAATAGTCCCTAAGTTAAAAGAACTTGCTCTTGCCGCTAAAAAATACGATATCGGCTTTACCGTTGATGCAGAAGAAGCAGACCGTTTAGATATTTCATTAGATGTAATTGAAGCGGTATTCAGTGATGAAGATCTTGGTGATTGGCAAGGATTTGGCTTAGCGGTTCAAGCCTATCAAAAACGCGCTATTTTTGTAATTGAATGGCTAACTGACCTTGCAACCCGCGTTGGTCGCAAGATGATGGTACGTCTAGTAAAAGGCGCATACTGGGATACTGAAATCAAAACTACACAGCAAGATGGTTTAGATCACTACCCTGTATTTACCCGTAAAGCAACAACAGACGTTTCTTACAAAGCGTGTGCTATTAAAATGCTTGAAGCGCGCGATGTGCTTTATCCGCAATTTGCTACACATAACGCTTATACTGCCGCGACTATCTTAGAAGTAGCCAAAGGCGACAACACTGGTTTCGAATTTCAACGTTTGCACGGTATGGGTGAGTCATTATTCGACCAAATCGTTAACGAAGAAAAAATTCAATGCCGCGTATATGCCCCAGTTGGTCAACACGAAGACCTCCTTGCGTACCTTGTTCGTCGTTTATTAGAAAATGGTGCTAACTCATCATTTGTAAACGCAATTGTTGATACAACAAAACCTGTTGAATCATTACTTCCAGACCCTGTAGAAACATTGCAAGGCTTGCGTAACAAGTACAATACGCAAATCAAAATGCCAATTGATTTATACGGTGAAGAACGTGCTAACTCTAAAGGCATGGATTTAACCGACATTAACGTTATTACCCCTTTCAAAGAGAATCTTGAAACATGGTTTAACGAGCACTTAATTGAGCAAAGCCAAGTACCTGAAGGCTCATTAGCTGTTAAAAACCCAGCAAATCACAAAGAAATCATTGGCCACGTTAAATTGCAAACTGGCGAAGAGATGAAAGTATTACTGGCTAACGCTGAAGCTGCACTTGAGTCATGGTCACAAACACCAGTAAGAGAGCGAGCTAACTTACTGCGTCGAGTTGCTGATATCTTAGAGCGTCATCACGACGAACTTGTTGCTATCTGTATTAAAGAAGCAGGTAAAGTAGCGCAAGATGGTATTGATGAAGTACGTGAAGCGGTTGATTTTTGCCGTTACTACGCGGCGCGCGCTGAGGAGCTATCGCAAGATGAGCGTTTTGAAGCCCGTGGCGTTATTTTATGTATTAGCCCGTGGAACTTCCCGCTTGCAATATTCTTAGGCCAAGTTGCCGCTGCGATTGTTACAGGTAACACTGTAATTGCAAAGCCTGCTGAGCAAACAAGTTTAATCGCCCTTCGTGCTATTGAACTAATGTTGTCTGTTGGTTTACCTGAGCATGTTGTTCAACCGGTTATTGCTCGTGGTTCTGAAGTAGGCAAAACAATTGTTCCTGATGAACGCATTCAAGCGGTTATGTTTACAGGCTCTACTGAAACAGGCACATTAATTTCTCAAACACTTGCTGCACGTAACGATATTCAAGTACCGTTAATTGCAGAAACAGGTGGCCAAAACTGTATGATTGTTGACTCAACGGCGCTTCCTGAGCAAGTAGTTGACGATGTGATCAGTTCTGGTTTTCAAAGTGCTGGGCAACGTTGTTCTGCTCTTCGTGTTTTATTCATTCAAGATGACGTAGCAGATGGCATTATCGAAATGCTTAAAGGTGCGCTAGCTGAGTTACACATTGGCGATCCATCGTTACTATCAACTGATGTTGGTCCTGTAATTGATGAAAAAGCACTTAAAAACTTAAATGAGCACGTTGAGTACTTAAAAGGTAACTCTATACTTCATTACGAGTGTAAAATTCCGGATAACACGCAAAATGGCGCATACTTTTTTGCTCCTCGTTTATACGAAATCAAAGACTTATCAGTACTTAAGCGTGAAGTATTTGGCCCATGTGTTCATATTGTTCGCTTTAAATCGAGCGAACTTGATGATGTGATGGATCAAATTAACAACACAGGTTATGGCTTAACAATGGGTGTACATTCACGTATTGAAGAGCGCTGTGAGTACCTTGCTAAAATGTCACGTGCGGGTAATGTTTACATTAACCGAAACATGATTGGTGCTATTGTTGGTGTGCAACCATTTGGTGGCCGTGGTTTATCAGGTACTGGCCCTAAAGCCGGTGGCCCTAACTACCTTCAACGTTTAGTAAAAGAAAAGGCATCACCAGATAACGTGCAAATGACAAACCTGACGCCAGATGAGCTTGATTTACACCACTACAGCGGTGCAAATGAGCAAGTTAAAAAGCTAATGGCTAACTCAATGCGCGATGAAAAAATCTGGCGTGCAACACCACTAAACGACCGTGTTTCGGCTGTGCGTCAGTTGCTTGCTAAAATCGCGACGGTAGAAATTATCGACGATTTAGCAGACGATTTAGCATTAACATTATCAGAAGCTCGTGCACAGCTTAACCGCCTTGAAAAGCACATGCGTAAATTTACTACCCTGCCAGGGCCAACGGGTGAGTCTAATACACTTCATCTAGAAGCGCGTGGTTGTGTAGTGTGTTATGCAGATAAGAGCACATCATTTAACTTCTGGGCATTGTCTATCATTACCGCTATTGCCGCAGGTAATACGGTAATTACTGTAGCGTCTGAGCTGTTTTACGATGAAGCTGTTGCCTTTAAAGATAAATTTATCTCTACAGGTGTTGCTGAAGGTGTTTTCCAAGTAGCTAAACCTAATCAGTTACAAGCTATCTTAGCTCACCCTCATTTAGCTGGTGCGGTAGTTGCCGCTCGCTCGTCTCGTTTAGGCTACTTCAGCCAACAGCTTGCACAGCGTAAAGGCGCAATTTTACCGGTAATTAGCTCTGAGTATTACGATACATTAATCAAGCGCTTAATTACTGAAAAAACAATTAGTATTGATACAACAGCATCAGGCGGTAATACCTCGCTAATGACGCTTGTTGAAGATGATGAATAATTAAGCTAATAGTTTTTCACTAAAAAATAAAAAAAGGCACTGTAAAGTGCCTTTTTTATTTGGTCGTTACGTATAAGTTTGTTAGTTTAAAAGTAGATTAACAACTGAAGCCGTGAAATTGAAAACCATTCCTATTACTAAGTTAGTCCCAGGTATGTTTGTGCAAAGCGTTACCAAACAAACTGGCAGCATTAAAATTAAAAACCAAGGCTGGGTTAAAACTCAAGCTGGTATTAATAACCTGATAAAAGCAGGTATTTTAGAAGTAGAAATCGACCCAGATAAAACCCTCATTGATTCAGTCCCTGAAAAAGATCCTATCGCTACACCTACAACAAAAATAAAGCGTAATCCTTGGCAAAAAATAAACAGCGCTGAGCAAGAAATGGGAAAAGCAAAAAAGCTTTATGACGAAGCAAAAACACTGCAAATAAAAGCATTTAAAGATATAAAAGCTGGCCGTGATATAGATATAGGGCCGTTTAGAGAACTGGCAAGTGGCTTTATGGATTCTGTTTTTAGAAATCAAGATGCCCTAGCCTGCCTTACCCAAATGCGCCAAAAAGATGCCTACCTACTTGAGCACTCAATTAATGTATCAATATTAATGGGTATTTTTGCAAAACACTTAAATATAGAGAAAGACACTATTGTTGAGCTGACTACCGGCGCACTATTACACGACATTGGTAAAATAAAAATCCCTGATGAAGTGCTAAACAAACCTGGCCGCTTTACAGACGACGAATTTAAAATAATGAAAATGCATTCGCTTTTCAGTAAAGAGATATTAGAAGACTCTGGCTTAACAGGAATCGCGGTAGATATTGCAGGTATGCACCACGAAAGACTCGATGGTAAAGGCTACCCGTTTGGTAAAAAAGGTGACGAGATAAGTCAGTATGTGCGTATGGCGTCAATTGTAGATGTTTATGATGCACTTACCGCAGAACGTGTTTATAAAGCAGGCATGGAGCCAATAAAGGCGTTTAAAATATTAAAAGACGGGTGCCCTGATAGCTTTGATCCTGTGCTGCTTAATAAATTTATTCAATGTATTGGCATCCATCCGGTAGGAACGCTTGTAAGGTTATCGAGCCAAAGAGTCGGTTTGGTCACCGAGAGTAATCCGGGGGCACCACTAAAACCTGTCGTTAAAACATTTTACAGCGCTAAGCATAGCCGCTACACCGAAGTAAAAGATATTGATTTATCTAATAAAAAAACTGTAGACACTCTTGAGTCAGCGATTAAACCTAAAGAATATAACATTGATTTAGAACGCTTTTATAAAAATTCAATATTATCCTAAGCACTATTGAGAGCTCAATATTCTACCGAGCTCTCAACAGATAACTAAGCGCTTACTGCGGCCAGTCTTGCAAAGCTTTTAAGCTAAACTCATAACCATCAAAATCTAGCACACTTTGCTCAGGTGTAATTTCTGTGACTGTTAGAGCTCCTATGCTTTCTCCTTCGTGTAATTCTCGGCCATTTAGCTTGATCCAACGTTTATCAGCACTCGATGAATATATATGCGCTTGATATTTAATACTAGGTAACATTGATTGCAAACCATCAGGTAATAACTCAACAGGCTCAACACGTGATGACGTTTTTGACGCTTGAGTAACTTCATAATCTTGGTTTTTTTCGACATCTTGTATAGCTTGCGCAAATGCATTTTTAAGAGTTGTAGGCACAGCATCAAGCTCAGGGTCACTCGTCTGTTGAGATTGGGTGCTGCCATTAATTGGCTTACCCAATACTTTATATTTACTCATATCAAGTTGAGCCGATGCGGTATTTTGATTTTGCCCAAATACCGCAGTGTTTTGTGCATTATTTGGATTGTAATTACTTTGTGGGTTAAACGCTGGCTGATTATAATTTTGAACAGGCATTACTTGTTGCATGTTTTGCTGATTATAACCTGCTGCGCTCGTGACCTGGCTCGACGGCATAGGAATATACTGACCATTTGGGGTTAATAACATTTGCTGTACACCATTGGGGGTTTGCACATGCACAAGTTGCCCTTCAATCGTTGCAGTATTTGTTGGAGCTACTTTAGCAGGCTCCAACTTAGCTACTTGCTGTTTTTCAGCTTCAGCTTCAGCATCTTCCTCTTTAACGTCTTTGTTAGGCGATGATTTTTCGCTTTCAACCACCTTAATTACAGCGGGTTCCGCTGCGTTTAATAAAGTCGTACTTTGAAACCACTTTCCGGCGGTAAAGCCACCCGCTACCGCAATAAAAGCAGCTAAGCTTGTACCAAATACTAATGCTAATCGTCTATAACGCTTAAGTGCTTGCTGTTGCTTTAACTGCTCAGATTGTAAGTCGTACTGTTCAGCACTCATATCTGATTGCTGCGACTGCTTTAGCGCATCTAATAAATAAGACATAACTTACCTAACTATAAAATAAATGAAAGCCCAATGCCTACGGCAAATAAAGCAGCGAATGCAAGGCTATAGGGTACAAATGACGTTGCTTTGTTAGCTTCGTTAACCGGTGCGACAAAATCCATGGGTAATGACTCATGGGCTGATTTTTTTATTATATCGCTATCAACTATCAACTGCTGCTTTGCAAAAGTCCCAACTAAAGCACGCTCACAGACCAAGTTCATTAATCGTGGCACACCGCCAGTTAATTGATGAACAGCTTGCATGGCATCCATCGAAAAGATTCCTTTATCACACCCTGCAATATGTAACCGATGCTTTATGTAAGCGACTGTTTGGCCTTGCGTAAGTGGTAATAAATGGTAACGAGCCGTTATCCTCTGGGCAAGTTGCCTTAATTCGTTGCGCTTCAAAAGTTCTTGCAGCTCTGGTTGACCAACCAATACTATTTGTAATAATTTTTTATGATCGGTTTCTATATTTGTCAGCAAACGTAATTGCTCAAGCACGTTAGGGGCAAGTAATTGTGCTTCGTCAATAATAAGTATAGTGTGCCCGCCCGATTTATTATTAGTCTCTAAATGCTTTTTTATAATATCGGTAAGACTTTTAAGCGTCGCATTATGAACATCGTAACTAATGTTGAGCTCATCACAAATACTGGCTAATAACTCCAGCTCTGAAAGCGCTGGATTATGGATCATCGCTACTTGAGTGTTTTCAGGAAGCTGCTCTAACATACTGCGGGTAATTGTTGTTTTACCTGTACCTACTTCACCTGTTAATAATACAAAACCACCGTCTTCACCTAATCCATAGGTAAGGTGTGCTAAGGCTTCTTTATGTCGTTCACTTAAAAATAAGTAATGAGGGTTGGGCGAGATCGAAAAAGGTTTTTCGTTCAGGCCAAAATAGCTTAAATACACCGTGATGTTCCTTCGTAATTAAATCACGGCCTATAATGGCAAAAAAATGCGCTGAGTGACAACGTTGTAAGCGCTTTATTATTGAAATAACGTAAATTTATGTAAAACAAAAAAAGTGCAGCTGTTTTAAGGCTGCACTTTTGTCTGTCTAATCTTAGTATGCATTTTACTCTTCGTAGCGCACTAACCGTAAATACACATTACTGGTTTTAGCATGTAAGCTATTCAACCCACTATCAAATTGATAAACCCACGCTGAGCTCATTGTGCTTACACCCGATGTATTTGACCAATAGTTTTGAAGCTTAGTGCCCAAAAATACGTCTTCATTAATACTCGGCTCTGTGCAACTGTGCTCTAAAATACTCGCCAATTCTTTAATGTTAGGCATTTGCCAATCATCGTAATCTGCGGTTGTATCATTTTTAGCACCACGAAGTGCTTCTTGCCAAGTAAGAGAAGGTGTTGAGCCCTCACAAAGTTGTGTCTCTGTATTGTAAGTTTGCCCATAACTACAGCGTTGCCACATAAGGCCTGTTTCACTATCAGACACTGTGCCATCTGTATTTATAGTAAATCTATTTGTCGGTGTTGTGGTATCTGCACCGTCGTAGCACGTTTGCGCCGCTGCAATATTAAAGCTCAAGCTTATAGTTGCTAGTGCATAGAGTAATTTTAATTTCATTATTTTCTCCTAACGACTTCTAACTAAACGTACATAAGCAGTATTTTCTTTTGGATAAGCAAGGTCGTTACCATCACTCATATCAATGATATATGCTTGAGATAAACTGGTACCATCAGCTGCTGTTTGTGAGGTCCAGTAACGTAAATGGCTTAATGCACTTTCACTTGGCATATTAGGAAAAAATGCCTCATCAATTAATATACTTTGCCCTTGTTTACCGTAATCAATTAAGCCCAAAAGCTCTGTATAAGTAGGTAATCGCCAGTTTGTACCACCACAAAAATCTAAATCATTAACTTCGTTTATATAACTTTGTACTCCACAACTTGTATTGTCCGGACACGTTGAATTGGCTGTACTGGTATCGGTAAAAGTCGTATTCCCTACATCCCAAAAGTAATGATTTTGACCATCACGTAACGAAGTATTTGGTACCGTGCCAGATGCCACACTTTTCACCTCCCATACAAGCCCAGTAACATTATCGCGTATACAGGTAAATTCACTACTATCATCACCAACTTCATCAGCAAACTCATTAAGTTTAGTGTAATCAAACGCTAAATTACCTTTGCCAACTTTATCTAAGCGGTTTGCATAGCTATCACGTCCAAGCTCTGCATCTTGCGCTGGAAAGTCATAACTCTCACAATTAATACGTTGAGTATTGTTATAACACTCACCAACACCACTATCGTTGATGAGTCCAAGTGCTTTGGGTGATACATCAACAAATAAAGAGTCTGTATCGGTGCGTCCTTTTGAGTCGGTTACCGTGACTTCAAAGCTCAATGTAGACTCAGTATCAACATCTGAGGCAAAAAATGTCGTTGTACATTGGTCGCTATTGCTTAATGTTTCGCTATTACCGGTAAGTTGTTGCCATTTACACTTATAGGTATCGGTAACGGTTTCGCTATTTGTTGCATCAAGCGTTACTTGTTCAAACTCTTCAACATTTTGATCTGCGCCTGCATTTGCATCTACTAACTCATTTGTTTTGTTGAGTGTCATTGAATATTGAGTGCTCGCCTCGCCACCCTCATCATCAGTGACAGTTAGCTGCCAAGATAAATTCACGTTACTTTCAAGTAATGGATGAGAAAAGCTAAGAGTTGATTCATTAAAACTCTCAATATCTAAATCAGGACCCGATAGCAATTGCCACAAATAACTATCAATTTGGCCATTATCATCAGGATCGCTCGACTCTAGGGCGCTCAAAGTAACTGTATCTTTGTATACAGAGGGAAGTGTTTCAGGAGATGTTTGTGTAACAACAGCAAGAGGTAGTTGGTTATTAGAGCTCACTGAAATAGAAATGTCGTCACTAACAGCGCTACTACCTGTACTTTGATAGCTCACTCTTAATATTATTTCACTATCAGTTTTTACGTCAGGTGCAGTAAGTGTTTGCTCAGCGCCTTCAAGGGGGAAACCTTCTATGCTTGGGCCACTAACTTGTTGCCATGAAAACGTACCATCAGCGGGGGAACCTTGTGCTGTGATGGTAAATTCAGATTTTTCGATAATTTGTAAATCGGCTCCAGCATTAACAGACGTTTCAACAACTGTATTATCGCTATCACCGCCACCGCCTCCACACGCACTCAGTAAACTACAAGAAATGAGGGGGATTAAAGCAAACGCTTTCATACGCAGCACCTTATTATGTCAAATAATTACTATAGTGTAATCACTAGCAATAAAGATGCCATTAAAGTACTACATATATGCGTCTTGATGAATACGTACAAACAACTTCGTACCGATTTTACTGTAATCTATTTTGTATTCACGCCCGTCTAGAGCTTGAATAAACAGCAACTGCTTTTCTTCGCCAAATACATCAGCGCTACTTACATAAACCATTTCTAAATAACGCTCTTTTGCATCACGGCGGTTTTTAGGTAATTCTTCTTTAAATGGCTCCAGACCATGTTGCGTTACTTTAATTCGAGGATGAATTTCAGAGTTTACAATCACTAAATCATGCTTTTTATCTTTATGTATTATGGTGTTTCGACCACTTTTTAAAAAGGCTCTCTCTTGACTCATTTTTCTTTCCTACAGTCGTAGCTTAATTACTAAGCTGCGACGCTATAAACTGACTAGGCTCGCGCTTCCACTTATTTAAGTTAGCACTAAATGCCCAAATATCTCTATCTAACACGCTGGCAGGCAATAATAAATCGTAACCTGTTAGCTGCTGAAGGTGCTTAGTTCTATTAGCAAACATGGCTATAAGCCCAGTATAGCTTATCCCTTTATGGGATGTGTAATGTGTATCTTCTATTAACCATTCTGATGGGCAATTGCCATTTTTGCAATGTTTTTGAACAACTTGCATAAATAAATTACGCTGCTCTATTAATAATTTCCCTGCAATTCTAGGCGCTATGCTTGATAAAAAGTCGTCTATATCATTTACCTTAACGCCAACCGCATTTAATTCTAAATAGTCAAAGCCATCTTCTACTTTGGGTATTCCACTGTGATGAAAGTTACTATGAGGCATACACCAAGCTCCGTACTTGTGGCAATAAACGAGCTCAGATTCGCTTAATATAAGGCTATGGTATGGTTCTTGAGATTTTAAAAATCCAATAAAAATAGCCACAAGGCACAAGCTCACTAAAAATATTTCAAGTATGCTAATCTCACCCGGCCTCAGTAAATTAAATAACATAATAAAGACTAAGCCTATAGCACCTACAACAATCGCCTCAATTGCGTTTCGCGCGCCCTGTGCCCGAAACTTAATGACATTGTCAGATTTATCCATATTGGTAAAACACCATATAAAAAACAAACATAATAATGCCCAAAATTATGACCTTTCTTGTTGTTATACATAAGTTACAGCTAGTTTTAAATTTCATACATTACCGCTTTTTCCTCAACAAAATAGGAACAATGAATAAATCTTATTTACTTTTACGCTTAACGCACAAATTTATGAGATACATAACCGTCTTTTCACGGTCTTATTTCGTACAATACTTACAATTCATTTTCAGGTATGAAATCAATGTACTCAAGACAATCAGGTAAAGCACTTTTTCCATTTATTATTACGTTACTTCTAATATTTAGCGTTTATTTATATTTACCCGCTAGCCACGGCGAACAAGCCGATTCATCACAAATGTCTACCCAAGTAACGGCTCATACTGTTACCTCTGAGGAAAACGCAGTGATGATAGAGGCCATCGGTAGTGCACGTGCAAACCAAGCTATTTATATAAAAAGTGCGCAAAACGATTATGTCACAGATATATATTTTAAAGATGGCGACTTAGTCAGTAAAGGACAAAAATTAGTACAGTTACAAAGCCAACAAGAGCAACTTGCAGTTAAAGAACTCGGTATTAACTTACGTGAGGAAAAACGCCAGTTAGATCGCCTTACCGAACTTTCACGCTCGCAATCAACGGCAAAGTCATTACTTGAAGAACAATTATCTCGTGTTGATGCCACTGAAGCTCAACTAGAAAGCGCTAAAACAAAGTTAAATGAAATGACTATTACCGCGCCATTTTCAGGCCTGTTAGGTAAGCGTGAAATATCAGTTGGCGCCTACGTAAGCAACACAACAATAATCACCACACTTGATGATATTAGTATTATTAAAGTTGACTTCAAAGTACCTGAAAAATATTTAGCACAATTAAACATAGGTATGAAAGTACTTACCCAAAACGATGCCTACCCAGGGCAGACATTTAACGGCAAGGTAACGCATATTAGCTCGCGTATTGATTCGGTAACACGCAGTGTTGAAGTAACTGCAAGTTTTGCTAATAAATCAGGATTACTTCGCCCTGGTATGTTACTAAATACAGCACTTGAGCTAAGCAGTAACCAAGCTTTAATGGTGCCAGAAAAAGCGGTTATCCCTTTACAAGACAAACACTTTGTTTTTCAAATTCAAGACGGAGTAGCCAATAAGGTTGAAGTGCATGTTGCTGGCAGAAATAATGGCTGGGTTGCTATCGATGAAGGTTTAAATGATGGCGAGCAAATTGTTACTGAAGGGCTAATAAAAATTCGCTCTGGTAGTAAAGTAAGCGTAAAGGGGTAATACGTGAAAATTACTGATACTAGCGTTAAACGCCCCGTTTTTGCCATAGTAATTAATTTACTGCTTCTTACTTTTGGTCTGGTTGCATTTACTATGCTGCCACTTCGTGAGTACCCTGATATTGAAACACCAATAGTAAATATCAGCACTGAATACACAGGTGCTTCTGCCGAAATTATAGAAACAAAAATAACGCAAATAATAGAAAATCGAATTTCCGGTATTGAAGGCATTAAAAGTATAAACTCATCTAGTCGTAATGGGCGTTCAAACATTACCATTGAGTTTGATATTAACCGCGATATAGATGCCGCATCTAACGATGTACGCGAACGTGTAGCACGTGCACTTGATAGTTTACCCGATCAGGTACGCCCACCAGAAGTGTCTAAGTCAAATAGTGATGAAAGCCCAATCGCATGGTTTGTATTAAACAGCGAAACAATGGACTCGTTACAGCTCTCTGATTACGCACAGCGCTTTATCGTTGACCGTTTAGCCGTTGTAGATGGTGTATCTAACGTGCGTATTGGTGGTGAGCGCCAATACGCCATGAAAATTTGGCTAAACCGCCAAGCAATGGCTGCACGCGGTATTACCTCAAGCGATATTGAAAATACACTGCGTACAGAAAACGTTGAATTACCTGCCGGCGAAATAGAATCAATAGATCGCGACTTTACCGTGCGTACCGCACGTAGTTATAAAGATCAGCGCGATTTTAAAAACCTTGTTATTAAACGTGGTGAAGAAGGTTATTTAGTGCGTTTAGGTGAAGTTGCCGACGTAAAATTAGAAGCTGCCGATGACGAAAGCTTATTTCGTGGTAACGGGCGCAACATGATTGGCCTAGGAATTGTAAAACAAGCTAAAGCAAACACGCTTACCGTAGTAGATAACGCACGCAGTGAACTTGAAAAAATCAAACGTAACCTACCTGAAGGCACCACAATTCAAGACAGCTACGATTCGTCTGTATTTATTAAAGAATCAATTAGTGAAGTTTACAGCACACTTGCCATCTCTATGGGTTTAGTCGTACTCGTTATATTTTTGTTTTTAGGCAATATACGAGCAACGCTTATTCCTGCGGTTACCGTACCGGTCGCACTTGTTGGTAGCTTTATGTTTTTATTAGCAATGGGCTACTCAATCAACTTACTAACTTTACTTGCATTAGTACTGGCTATTGGTTTAGTAGTAGATGATGCCATTGTAATGCTTGAAAACATTCACCGTCGTATTGAACTGGGTGAGCCGCCATTACTAGCTGCATATAGAGGTGCGCGTGAAGTTGGTTTTGCCATTGTCGCAACCACGCTTGTACTAATATCGGTGTTTGTGCCATTGGTGTTTATGGATGGCCGTATAGGGGCATTATTTACTGAGTTTGCAATGGCGGTAAGTGCTGCCGTATTTTTCTCAAGTGTTACAGCGCTGACTCTCGCACCAGCCTTGTGTTCTAAAGTACTTAAAGTATCAGACAAACCAAATAAATTTAGCCAATGGATGGACCGCCAGTTTACTAAAATTGAAGTAAGTTACCGTAATTCACTCTCCACCAACATAACCCGTAAATGGGGTTTAATGGTGAGCCTATTATTAGCGGGCTTTGTTAGTTACTCGTTGTTTTTACAAGTCCCCTCTGAGCTAACGCCAAAAGAAGACCGTGGCACGTTCTTTATTATGATGAGCGGCCCTGAGGGCGCAAGTTATGAAAATAATGCCGCTAATATGGCTAAAATTGAAGAACGCTTAATGCCTTACTCGCAAGCAGGTGAGCTAAGTCGCGTACTTGTTCGAGTACCTGGCTGGGGTGGCAGCGGCGGTGTTGCTATTGTTGGTATGGCCGATTGGGATAAACGCAAACGCTCAACATGGGAAGTAATGGACGAAATAAGCGGTAAAATGCAAGAAGTTACCGATGTTCGTGCATTTGCCATTATGCGCCGTGGTATTGGCGGTGGTGGTTCATCTCGCCCTATTGAGTTTGTATTGCAAGGTAATGATTATGCACAACTTGCCGATTGGCGTGACCGTATAATTAAGCGTGCTGAACAAAACCCAGGTTTAGTAAGAATCGATCATGATTATAAAGAAACCTTCCCGCAGTTTTTAGTCAGCATAGATAAAAACAAGGCCGCTGATTTAGGCGTTTCTGTATCTGATGTAGGCCGTACACTTGAAACAATGCTTGGCCAGCGCCGTGTTACAACCTTTATTGACCGTGGTGAAGAATACGATGTAATTTTAAAAGGGACTAAAGAAGACTTTACTAACCCTACTGACATTTCAAATATATATCTTAAATCACGAAGCGGTGAACTAGTCCCACTTGATAGCCTTATCAGCTTAAAAGAAGAAGCAACCGCATCGCGCTTAAACCGATACAACCGTATGCGCGCAATTACATTAAGCGCCAACTTAGCCGACGGTTATACGCTTGAGCAAGCGCTTAACTTTTTAAACGAAGTAGCCGCGCAAGAAAACGATATAGATGGCGCCGTAGATTACAAAGGCGAGTCGCAGCTTTATTACGAAGGCGCATCAGCGATGACCTACGTATTTATACTTGCACTCACTGTTACCTTTTTAGTACTGGCAGCACAGTTTGAAAGCTTTATGCATCCGTTCGTCATCATGCTTACCGTACCACTTGGTTTAATGGGCGCTATGTTCGGACTTTGGGCTACAGGACTTACCTTAAATATTTACAGCCAAATAGGTATTGTCATGCTCATAGGGCTAAGTGCTAAAAACGGTATTTTGATTGTAGAATTTACTAACCAACTACGCGATAAAGGCGTTGAATTTAGTGAAGCTATTTTGCAAGCAGCAACTCAGCGTTTGCGCCCTATTATTATGACCTCGCTGACTACGGTTATGAGTTCGGTACCTTTAGTACTTGCTTCAGGTCCGGGCGCTGAAAGCCGTATGGTGATAGGTGTAGTCGTGTTTACTGGGGTTATTGTATCGACCCTACTAACTCTTTTTGTTGTACCTGCTGCATATTATGCACTTGCACGTAACACTCAATCACCTGAATTTTTACAGCAAAAATTAGACAAACAAGCCGCTGAAAAACCTTTCGAAGAGATCTAGCCTCTTAATTGCGCCGTAACCTTGTTGTTGCGGCGCATACAATTTATGCTCGCCTTTAAACCCCATATACATTTTAGGAATACTTATGAGCTCAACAACGCAAGTAGCAACATTTGGTGGCGGCTGTTTTTGGTGTATAGATGCTGCATTTAGACGTGTAAATGGCGTACTAACCGTAAGCTCTGGCTACACCGGCGGTGAAACAAATAACCCAACATATGATTCTGTATGCTCAGGCACAACCGGTCACGCTGAGGTTGTTAAAATTGAATTTGACGCGACTGTAGTTAGCTTTGAAACACTCTTAGCAATGTTTTTCACACTGCATGATGCAACACAATTGAATCGCCAAGGTAACGATATAGGCACACAATATAGAAGTGTGGTTTACTATCACGATGAAGCTCAACTTAAGCAAACCAACGAAATGATAGCTCAACTGCAAAGCCATGTCGCTGAGCCAATTGTGACAGAAGTCAGCCCTGCCACTACGTATTATCCAGCAGAGCATTATCATCAAGATTACTATAACGAAAACCCACAGCAGGGTTACTGTAGTATTTTAATAGCACCTAAGTTACACAAGTTTGAAACCGTATTTAAAGAGTTCTTAGCTGACTAGCTAATTTTAGTAGTTAAACTTAGCTACACATTAAAAAGCCCGACATAAGTCGGGCTTTTTAATATTAATAAATACCGTTAAAACTGGTAGCTTGCGCCTGCAAAAAAGCGACGCTCTGGCGTGTTGTAGTAATACACTTCACCCGTTGTAAAATCAGTGTTTGAATCAACAGCGTTATATTCTTTATCAAATAAGTTTTCTACACGAAGTGAAACTTCAATATGTTCATTTACTTGATAATTACCCGCTAGGTTCCAGAGTGTATAAGAGCCTAAGCGCGTCACAGCACCTTGTCGGTCGCTACGGTATTGCATGTCTAAGCTTGCATCAAAAGCACCAAACTGTTTTGCAAGTTCCCAGTTAAAAGTACGTTTAGCAACATTACGCAACTCTGCGCCCGTTTCTTCGTCTTCAGCGCTTAAGTAAGCAAAGTTAAGGTTGCTATCAAAACCAAAAAACTGCTGAGATAAGCTAAATTCAACCCCTTCGTAACGTGCTTCATCGATATTAGCCAATGCAAAGTTTGCATCGTAATCAATCTTATCTTCTATATCGTTTCTAAATATTGCAATATCAACTTGCGCGATATCAAAATCTACACTCAAACCTAACTCACGGTTTACTGATTTTTCAGGTTGTAAATCAGGGTTACCATAAAGTGGATAATATAAATCGTTAAATGTAGGAGCTTTAAAGCCAGTACTTTGGCTTATACGAAATGTTGCATCTTCAGATAAATGATAACCTGCAGCGGCTGTATACGTTGTTTCGTCGCCAAATTGCTCATCATCATCTTGGCGAACAGTTAAATTAGCCAGTACTTTATCTGCATCATAGTAAGCACCTACAAACACAGCAAGTACATCGCGGCTGTCTTCAACAAATGGTTGCGAACTATGCGACACATCATCGTTGTACCAATTAATACCACCACTAATGTTAAGTTCATTAGATAACAGGTACTGGCCGTTATAATCAATTTGTGTGCGTTTAGTTATAAAGGTACTTGTTGTTGGCCCAACTGAAAAATCGACATATGTATTGTCTGAATCATCTGTTGAAAGCGCTAAATCAATACTATGCGTTTGGTTAGTGTAGTTTTTGCTCCAACCTGCAGAAAGTTGATAGTTTTTAAAGTCATCTCGTTCAATCGTACTATCTACTGGGCTAAAGCTACTGTCGTAATCTGCATAACCTTCACTGTATTGGCCTAATAACTTAAAGTCGCCGTAATGTGCATCGGTGTAGTTTACTTTAAACCCAAGGTTTTTATTTTCATAGCCATCTTCATCAGGTGCTACGCCTTGCAGTACATCAAAGTTATCTGTTTTTTCAAAGCCTGCGTTAAATGCTGTTGTTATATCATCTGATTTTACAGAACCTGCAACTTGATAATTTTGATAAGAGTCAGAACCAAATGTAGCGCTTAGGGATAAGTTATCTGACTCACGCGTAATAATATTAATAACACCAGCGAGTGCATCAGAGCCATAAACAGCCGCGCGAGAGCCTTTAATAATTTCTATGCGTTCAATACTATTTAAAGGGACATTATTTAGTGCTTTTTGACCAAGTGTTGCTGAGCCTGTACGTACACCGTCAATTAAAATCAACGTATCGCCAGAGCCTGTACCACGAAGTGACACACCTGTATTTTGACCAAAACCACCGTTTGGATTAACTTGAAAACCCACTCGCGTGCTTAAAAGTGTAGGTAAATCGCGAACGTTACTAGCTTCTATTTCAGCACGTTCAATAACATTTACACTCACTAAAACGTCGTTAATTGATTGCTCAAACTTATTAGCTGTAACGGTTATTTTTTCAATTGATTGCTCTGCACCAGACACAGAAAATGAAAGCGCAGCAGAAATTGCAACGCCTAGAGTTGTTTTGTTTAACATGAGATCCCCTACCTTTGCCCACCGCAAAGATTTAAGTAAGTAAGATTGCATCAAGGCCGGTCTCCGGACTCAGTAAGCACATAAAAACATGCAATACTCTACCGTTGCGGGGGCAGTGTTGGGCTTGTAGTCATCATGAAAACGCACCAACTTCCCGATTATCCTGCTAAAAAAATCATTACATGAAGTGGCTAGCAAGCACCTTGAAAATATGCCGTCATTGTGAGCATTTTGTTTACAAATGTCAATGGACGTCTATATAGCTAAAAGCTATTTCAGTTCAGTGCTGTATTATTATAGCTTGAAGGAATACCGTACTTATCAAGTAGCTTCTGAAGTTGCATTTGTGTAGTAGGTAAATTTAATATTTCATCCATTTTGCGACTAGATATTTTATTTGATTGTGAGTTAATCAAAAAATGTGTTTCATACACTGCATCTGGTACGTCACTCTTAAATAGTAAATCCATATTTAAGATATTCTGCTTTTTAAAATACTGATAAGCAATACTGTTTAAAACCCCGACTTCAGCGCGCCTTAATAGCAGCATTTTAACTACATTGAATTCATCGATTGTAAGGCTTACCTGGTGCTCTTCTCTCAAGTATTCGGCATTTGTATTAAATCCTGCAAATTGATACGAGTACCCTAAAACCCCAACTTTGGTTAATTTGTCCAGATTGTCAAAATAAGTTTGCTCTGATGCATTCTCTTTGAGTGTATAAAGCTCGTTTTTGGTGATGGTATAAAATTCAGTTTTTTCAATATTTTTCTGCGTTTTTTTTGGCAACCATTGCATTGCCATTAAAAATAAAACGTCGAAGTTATTTTTTTCAACAGACAAAGTAAGCCTTTTTACAGGTAAAGAAATAAGTATAAAGTTAAATTCCTCCTGTGCGTCGTTTAAAATATTAATAAACTCAGGAGCAAAGCCCTGCTTTTTTTGCGCGTTAATAACAATCGGAAAGTAGCCATCTTCGACCAATACATCAATATCAACTGGCTTTGATAAGCTTGGCTTGGCAAATATAAGCAAAACAAATAACAGAAATAATTGATGGGGTCTCATTTTAATACCTTCTAGAGTGAAGTTTTTATTATATTCAATTAAATATAATAGCTTAAATATCAAAAAGTGGATTAATACATGCAGAACTACGAGAGGATAAGGTGGGAAAGTTGTAAAAAATTAAGTAGCTTTAATCTGTCTGCAAATATAGACAAATTAAAGCACTTTTATTAAAAACAGTTTATAAATTAGTCGCGAAAGTTTTTAAACTGAAAAGGCTGACCTAAATCGGCACTGCGTACTACCTGCATTGCTTCTTGAAGATCGTCACGCTTTTTACCTGTCACACGCACTTCTTCGCCTTGAATAGCGGCTTGTACTTTAACTTTTGAATCTTTAATGGCTTTAACCACTTTTTTGGCCATGTCTTTTTCGATACCTTGCTTTAACCCAACGTTACGAAATACATTTTTTCCTGCACGGCTAATATCTTGAAGTTCTAAACTAGCTACATCCATACCGCGCTTTGAAATTTTTCCCGCTAAAATATCGAACAACTGCATAACTTGAGAGTCAGCTTCTGCTTTAAGCTTAATTGTTTTATCGTTTAGCTCAATAGAAGCATCAACGCCTCTAAAATCAAAGCGAGTCTCTAGTTCACGGTTTGCGTTATCAACCGCATTTTTAGCTTCGTTCATTTCTACTTCAGATACAATATCAAATGAAGGCATTAGTATACTCCTAACTATTTAATCTTAATTTTATGTGGCAATTATAACGCTAAAATTATAAATCTTTACATTTTTCTGCATCTTGTTCAGGTGCGATACTAAATTAGTTTGATATACTTGCGCCTCTTTTTTAAGCGATTTTAGGATTTGTCGTGACAAGGCGTGTTTATCAAGCAGTTTTTTTAATCAGCATAGTGGCTTTCACCTTTTTATTTGCTAAAGAAATAAAAGGTGGCGTTGTAAATTTATTCCCTCATGTTGATAAAGTCGCCCATTTTGGGATTTTTTTTATATTAGCCATAATAATGGATAAGGCTTTTAAGCTTCCTTTATATGCTCAAATACTCTTGTTAGCAGGCTATGGCGCCTCGATAGAAATAATGCAAGACGCACTTCCTTATAGGCAAGCATCACTTGGTGATTTTTTTGCTGATTTTGCAGGTGCTGCAAGCTACTTTTTACTTAGAGTAATTTTTACACCTCGAAAAAAGAACCCACATGGCTAATATTTTAATCGTTGGCGATGGCGCTATTGGCTTATTGCTGAGCCACTTTTTGAGCGCATCGCATAATGTCAGTGTTTTAACTCGTAAAAACCCAACAAACACCCGCTTTTACAGCAGAGCTAAGGGTGCATCAAAAAAAATTGACGCTAAATTTATTTCATTAAATCAGCTAGATAAAGCAACTGAATTTGATGTAATTTTATTTACCGTTAAAGCTTTTCAAGTGCTTGATGCGTTTTCTCAAATAAAGCCATTTTTACCGACACATTGCTCTGTTGTACTTTCGCATAATGGAATGGGCAACGTTGATGAGATAAATAACCAGCTAAACACTCATCAAGCACTCTACTTTTTAACGACAAGCATAGCGGGCTTTAAATCAAACCAATATATTGTGCAACACACAGGTGAAGGACAAAGCGTTATTGGTGGCTGTAATGAGCTTGCACTTCAAAATAGTGCGCCAATAGCTGATATTTTTAAAGTAATACCCAACCTAAAGTTTACTAATAACATTCAGCAGCTTCGTTTTGAAAAGCTACTCGTCAATATTGCCATTAACCCATTAAGCGCTTTAAGTAATGTAAAAAATGGTGAATTACGTGCACCTAAGTACAATACAATAATTTTTAATGCACTCACTGAAGCGTGTAATATTGCAAAGGCTCAAGGGCTTAATATTCCATTAATTAAAGCTCTCAATACCGCTTATAAAATAATGGAATTAACCGCAAATAATTACTCATCAATGCAGCAAGATATAGCTCACAATAGAGAAACCGAAATATCAGCTATATGTGGCTATATTAGCCAACAAGGTAAACTTCACAGTATTCCAACGCCTTTCAACGATGAGTTGCTAGTCAAAATTCAGGCAAAAAAAAGCGTGGTATAAACCACGCTTATATAAGTTTTTAACTTTACGGGCGATAAACTTTTACAGTTTCGAAGCCCTGTTCGTGCAGCATAAGTGCCTGTAGTTGGCTCATTACGCCTCTGTCACAATATAAATAGTAGTCAGTGTCTTTTGGTAAATCACCAAACTTAGTAGCCAAACGGAAGAACGGTAAATGCACCACCTCAACACCATCGATTGCAAGCGGTGCAGCTTCTTCTTCTTCAGGTGAGCGAATATCAATAACTACAGAGCCTGCAGGTAAATCAGCAACCGACTCAGCCTCTTTTAGCTCTTGCTTTGCCTCTACGTCAATATCGCGTACATCCATTATGCGCGCGTTATTTACTACGGTATCTAGCACATCAAAATCGAACTTTTCTTCTTCAGCTTCTATTACTTCAATTTTGGCTTTAACTGTCGGCTTTTTAGAAATAACACCACAATATTCAGGCATCGTTTCAGCCATTTCAGCAGTACCAATTTGGCGAGCAAGATTAATAATTTCTTGTTTATCATTTTGAATTAGCGGGCGTAAAATAAGCGTTTCAGTAACACGGTCAATCACACTTAAGTTCGCTAATGTTTGACTAGATACTTGGCCAATACTTTCACCAGTGACAAGCGCCTGAATGTTCAACTTTTCAGCCACTACACTTCCTGCTCGCATCATCATACGTTTAAGCACAACACCCATTTGGCTGTTTTCAACATTTTCTAGAATTTCAGCAACAACAGGTTCAAAATCAACTGTTATAAATTTCACTTTATGTGTTGAGCTGTATTTTTTCCATAAAAAATAGCTCGCTTGCTTAACACCAATCTCGTGCGCTGCGCCACCTAAATTAAAGAATAAAAAGTGCGTACGTGCGCCTTTACGAATCATTTGGTAACTTGCTACGCCAGAGTCAAAACCACCCGACATAAGCGAAAGCACGTCTTCTTGCGTTGGTAGTGGAAAGCCCGCCATACCAAAATGCGTTTGCGAAACAATGTAAGCTTTATCGTCTTTTACTTCTAAGCGTATTGTTACTTCTGGACGGCTAAGCTTTACGCTTGCGCCTTCAATATGTTGATTTAGCCCACCACCAACATAACGCTCTAAATCAGTCGAGGTAAAGTCGTGCTGGCCTATACGCTTAGCACGCACACAAAAGGTTTTACCCACAATTGTGTGACCCACTAACGCTATTGTTTTTTGATAGATGTCATCAAGAGTTTCAAATTGCGTTTCAGTTACTTCAATAAACTGAACGATACCAGGTATGCGTTTAAGGCTGTCGATAAAATCAAGGCGAACTTGTGCATCTTCAAGCTTTGTAACAACTGAAATATTATCCCAGTTATTTCTTACTTGTACTTTTTCGTCAAGACGTCGCAATACAATTTTAATGTTATTTTCTAACACTTTAGTAAAGCGTTTACGGACCGAACGGCTTTTGATGGCTATTTCAGGATGTAGTTTGACGATAAATTTAAGCATAGTTCACTCTTAGACTGCGGGAATTCGCGCTCCCAGGCATTTGGCGCGCGATTATAGCAAAAAATCCAGCGTCTAGGAAACAACCAAAGGGCAACGGCTAAACAACAGTTGGGGCTTGTTGCGCTAATTCGGTGTATTTTTCGCGTAATAGGTTCATTTTATTAATACTTTTATCGGTACTGTACGCTCTAAATAATGTAAGTACTTTTAAAATACCGTGATATATATCTTGCTCAGCAAGGGTACCGCTTGGCCTACGAGCCTTAATATAAGGCGTCCAAAAGCTAACAGTTAACTTTAGTGTATGGGCTAAATCAATGACATCTTGCTCATCAATAGCAATCATTTCACTATCGCGAAGACCTAGAATAATTTTACGAACTTGCTCTAATAACTCTAACTGAAAATCAATGTAAGCTTGTTTTAGCTCAGTGTCTCTGGCGAGTATATCGCCAAGATTGTCGTAAAAAAAATGGTAACGCCACATCAATTCAAATAACGAATCTAAATAAGCCGTTAAATGATTAAATGCATCATCATCTTTATTAATAGGTTTAAAGTGAGTATTTAAATGATCGCGATACAGCGCAAAAATATGACGGATAATGTCTTCTTTATTTTTAAAATGATAATAAAGATTACCCGGGCTCATCCCTAAGTTTGATGCAATATGATTTGTCGTTATTGCACGCTCACCATTTTCGTTAAACAACAAAATACTGGTGTGTATTATTTTATCCTTGGTATTCATATGCTAATACTCAAATTATCTATAGGCTACATTACACTCAAAAGAGGTAAACAGTATAAACAAATATGAATCATTAAAACACTCAAACCTTGGACTGACCTGTTCAAAGAAAGTAAGTGTTTATATGCGTTATTAGCTAGGCTGCTTTGTGGCATAAACACTGTTAAACTAGCGCTAAAATCATAAATAGTGAACATTATGAAAGTTATTGCAATTTACCCGGGCACCTTTGATCCACTAACTAATGGTCATACAGATCTTATTCAACGTGCAGCTAAAATGTTTGATACCGTATTAGTTGCGGTTGCGAACAACCCAAGTAAAAAACCCTGTTTTAACCTTGAAGAACGTGTTGAACTTGCAAACTCTATTTTAAGTCACTTAGATAATGTTAAGGTCATTGGTTTTTCTGGCTTATTGGCTGACCTTGCGCGCGATCACAATGCTAATGTGCTTATTCGTGGTATTAGGGCTGTATCTGATTTTGACTATGAATTTCAATTAGCTAACATGAACCGCCGCCTGAATCCTGATTTAGAAAGTGTATTTTTAACACCCGCAGAGCGAAATTCATTTATTTCATCAACGCTTGTTAAAGAAGTAGCACGTCACAATGGTGATGTAAGCGAGTTTGTAGACCCTGTAATTGTCAAAGCGCTAAAAACTAAACTGGGCTGTGGTGCCCAATAACACTTCCCGAATTAGCGCATAACTTGTATGCGCTAATTCGGCTTTTGTATAGATGATGATTTTAATTTTTTAATTAACCAAACAAGTTTTAGCAAATCTTTATTGATAATTAGTATTAGCGCCATAGTGATATCAATAATAGGCATAAGTAAACCATACAGCATCCACAGCCACCAAAAGTCCCGATTGCCATAAAGAGTATTATCAATATACATGCTCATAAACAGTGAGGCATTGATACCAAGCCCTACAATAAGATAATAAAATCCGTACGGTATTTTGCGTCCTAAAAAAATACGCCACATAAAAATAACTGCAATTGTTAGTACATCAAATATAAACATCTTTAAATGCGGAGCTGCAGTAGTTATGTCCATAAATAAACTAAGTGTGTACGAAGCCATCATAATAAAGCTAAGGTGAACTCGGCTTTTATCTTGCTTATTAATGGCAATTGATAGAGTGAACAAAAAAGAAAAAACAAACAGCCATGTAATAAGTATTCCAAAATATTCATTAACTGAATTTAATTGCCAAAATAGATCCTCCATTCTATTCAACCTTTTGATGAGTGCTTTTTCTACGATTAAGTAAATACCGTTTTAATGCAACCAAACCTAAAAAATCTTTATTAATTAGGAGAACTAAAAGCATCGTTAAATCAAAAATTATTTGCCCTATTGCATATAAGGCCCAAAACCACCAGTAGTCTAAATTTCCTAAAACAATACTGTCGTAGTGCATTCCAAAAAAAACAAATGCGTTAAAGCTAAGTCCGACTAAAAGATAATAAAAGGCTACGGGGAGATTTTTACTAAAGTATATCCGCCATATAATCAGAAAAAATATAGTTACGATATCAAATATAAAAAGGGTCAAATGGGGTGTCTTGCTCAAGGGATCCATAAAAATACTAGAGGTGTAAGATACCATCATAATGAATGCAAGCTGTGTGCAGCTTTTGTCAGACTTGTTAATGCTTGCAGACAAATTATATAAAAAAGCGAGTACAAAAGACCATGTAGTAAAAATGGTTATATAGTCGTATAAACCAGCCAGCTGCCATAAAAAATCAAGCATTGCGTGACCTTTTAAATTTTTCAGTTAAAAATTTAGTAAGCTTAACTAGACCTAAAAAATCTTTGTTAAAGATAAGCGCTAATGGCATTATCAAATCTGTAAAGTACATACCAAATACATAAACGTTCCAAAACCACCAATAATATAGAGTACCTAAAATCTCTATATCGTAATGCATAGCTAAAAATAAAGATGCGTTAATACTCAAACCAAAAACAAGATAATAAAATGCGTTAGAAATTGGGCCACAACTGCAGTACCGAAACGTAAAAATAATAATTAGAGTTACAATATCGAAGTAAAAATAGTTTAAGTGAGACACTATAACCATATCGAACAGTGTACTTAAGGTATACGAAATCATCATAATACCAGAAAGGTACATTGTATTTTTATAGGGACTGTTTATGCTTGCTGACAAATTATAAAGAAATGCAATTACAAAGAACCATGTAATAAATATACCTACATAATCTCTAATCGCTACCAGATCCCACAGTATGTCAGCCATCATGCCCCTTTATGAATTTATTATTTCGCAACCACCCTTTTAGTTTATACAAACCTAAAATATCCTTATTGATGATTAATACCAATGCCATTGTAAAGTCGACAAAATACATTCCAAAAATATAAACTGTCCAAAACCACCAATAGTAAAGAGTACCTGCAATTTCAATATCGTAATGCATACCTAAAAATAAACATGCATTAATAAAAAGCCCTACAATTAAATAGTCAAAAGCAATTGGTACTAATTTTTTATATATAAATCGCCAAAGTATCAGGGCGCTAATAGTAGCAAGATCATAATAGAAGTAATTTAGGTGAGGATTTTCAATCAGTGGATCCATAAAAAGACTAGATATATATGAAACCATCATTATAAATGAAAGATGCGCTCTACTTTTATCATTTTTATTAATACTCGCTGATAGATTATATAAAAATGCGATTAGGAAGAACCATGTAAATAGTATTGCTACGTTGTATCCTAAATCTACCAGACCCCAAAGTATATCAGCCACTACTTCTATTCCTTTTCATAATACTATTGTGGAACCATATTTTAATTGCAGCTAAAGCTAAAAAATCTTTGTTTATAAAAAATATAGCTAGCATCATAAAGTCGGCTAAATTAACAACAATTGAATAAAAAAACCAAAACCACCAAGGTTCGTAATTATTAAAAACTGACACATCTATATACATACCAAGAAATAATGATGAGTTTATAATCAACCCTAACAACAAGTAGATCGATATAAGATTTTCAATAATGAACAACCTTAAAATAATAATGGCGAAAATAGTTGTTATATCAAACAAAAAGAGCTGAAGATACGATATGTGTTGTATATCTATAAACAGGCTTGAGGAGTAAGAAATTGACATAACAAATGATAACCATACAGCTTCTTTTCTAGGTTTGTTAATACTTATAACTAATGAGTACAAAAAAGCCATTAAAAAGCCCCACTGTACAAATGCACCTATGTAAAAAGAAATGGCTGGATTAACTAGAATATTATCCATTATTTTTGAGATTTTTGTTGAATACTAGTGACAGAATCATTAAAACATCGAACATATTTACACCAACAGAATAAACACTCCAATACCACCAAGGCTCATAGTTATACAAGACGTATAGATCGTAATGTAATATTAAGGTAAGCACAGCATTTATTATTAACGCAAAGATGATGAAGTGAAAAGCCATAGAGCGGTGAAGTACTTTAAAGTACTCTAAAATTAATAAAGCTAAAATAGTAACAAAATCGTAGAGCATCGAGTTTAAATATAAACCTTCTAATAAGTCTATATAACCACTAGAAACATATGAGCAGAGCATAAGCGCAGATAAATAAACAGGAGACTTATTTTCTTTATTTATCGTAGAGGTCAAACAATACAGAAAGGCCATTAAAAAGAAGGCTTGTACATAAACCATTAGGGGTTCAGTAACGTACATTTGAGCTAGATTACTTTGTTGGTATCGTTTGACTTGAAGTAGTTGATAGTTTTATTTTTTAATTTATGAAGACCGAGAAAGTCTCTATCGATAATTAATACAACAATCATAACTAGATCTATAAAGTTCACTGTATATGTATAAACTTCCCAAAAAAGCCATGGTTCTTTATTTTTTAATATATATATATCTAAATACATGCAAAAAAAGAAGGTTGAATTTATCGATAATCCAGTAACTAAATATAAAAAGGATGGTGTTGTTATCCTTATGGCTTTATGGGCAAATATTAGAGCTAAAATGGTGACGATATCATAAATAGCCCAATCTAAGTATATTGAGTTTTTTATGGATAACCATGTAAAGACTAAATCTGATAAAGTATAAGATACCATCATTATAAACGAACTGAGTAATAGAGTTGTTTTTCTTTTGACATCTAATGTGTATACAAACACATTAAAAAGGAATGCCATTAAAAATCCCCACATCAAAAAAGCTGACAAAGAGAACAACCCAAAAAACTCAGTTAACAACATTTAAAACCTTAAATTATCATCTTGGTTTAACTACAATGATGGGTGCGCCATTACGTTGTAAATCAGCACTCGCAGCTTTCATACCATCTTGAGAGAAGCTTACTGTATCAGATTGCAGGGTTTTAGGGCTAGCAGTTTGTTCCATTGCAGGCTTTAATTGTTGTGTTTTGTTGTATGCTTGCATTTGTAATTGGCTATTAGCTGAAACTTGCATGTGATTGATCCTTGTAAAAGTTTTATTTATATTTGGTGCAACTTTTAACCACATTATTATGTAGATAAATGCATTACCTGTTTTAAGCAGTGATAGCTATTTTGCTATCTATCTTATACATAGCAACCAATGTGCCAACTTTTTTTGACGCATTAAAATTCACTCAAAAATATAATCAAACTAAACAACTCCGACCAGTTTACTGCAAATATAAAAAAACGCACAGGGATAACCGTACGTTTTTTGTATCCAGGGAGTTTAAGCTACGTATTTACACGGGATCTCCGCACGTGTACTTAGCTTCAAAATATATTCCATTGCTACTTCGTCACAATTTTCTTTACGAAGGCAAAGTTCACAATCTTTCATTACTTTTTCAGGCAAAGAGTCTTTGCTACAAAAAGTAAAACGTTGTTGTTCAAAAAAATCGGGGACACGGGTCAATACAATAACTCGGTTAAGTGCCAATTTTTTGGCTTTAGTAAGTAGGTGCTCTACAAGCTGTCTACCCTGCCCCGTCACTTTACTTTTTGGGTCTATACCCAATGAGCGTATTTCAGCAAGGCCGGTATCGTAAATGTATAACGATGCACAACCTGACACTTTTCCATTTATTTCAGTAACTGCAAACTCGTTAATAGAGTGCACCATATCGCTTTTTGCACGAGGTAGGTTTTCGCCTACCGTTGCCCAATGCTGTATAAGTGTGGCTATTGCCTCTACATCATCTAAATTTGCATCACGTACCGTTATTTGCTGTTTTTTTTTGGCTTCTTTAACAGCATTAGTTACTTGCTCAATAGACGTCCCACCAAGCGCTTGACGCGCTTTTATACACGCATCAATTTCAAGTACTGGGTAAACATCGTCTTCAAATACAGTGTTTACTGATTTGTACTGCTCAAGTGATAGCTCCTCAAGCGTTTTACCTTCGCTAATCGCAAGCTGTACAAGTACACCCACAATATGATGCCCTTCTCTAAATGGCACACCTTTAGCAACTAAGTAATCAGCAAGTTCGGTGGCATTAGCGTGGCCGCCTTTTGCCGCTGCTAACGTTTTATCGCCATTTACTTTTACGCCTTTAATACATGCTTGCGCCATATGAATACATGCAAGCCATGTTGGCATAGCGTCAAACAGGCCTTCTTTGTCTTCTTGCATATCTTTATTGTATGCAAGTGGCAGTGCCTTTAATGTCATCATCATAGCGCTAAATGCACCAAATACACGTCCAGTTTTACCGCGAATAAGCTCGAGTGCATCAGGATTTTTTTTCTGAGGCATGAGCGATGAGCCTGACGTGACGTTATCAGCAAGCTCTATAAATCCGGCTTCACCCGAATTATAAAAAATCAGATCTTCAGACATACGAGATAAGTGAATCATCGAAATAGACGCACAACTTAAAAGATCTAACACGAAGTCACGATCAGATACGCCATCAAGGCTATTTTTTGTAGCCGCTGTAAAACCTAATCCGTGGGCTAATGCTTGGCGATCAATCGGATAAGCTGTACCTGCTAATGCACCACTGCCTAATGGGCAAAAATTCATGCGCGCTTTAGCATCTTGCAGGCGGCTTTCATCGCGCTCTAGCATTTCTACATACGCCATACACCAGTGGCTAAACAATACTGGTTGTGCGCGCTGTAAATGCGTGTAACCTGGCAATATTGTGCCAAGCTCTCGCTCTGCAAGCGCTACAAATTCGCCTTTTAGCTGTGCAATGGCATCTAGTAAATGATCGGCTGTATCACGGCACCATAGTCTAAAATCGGTGGCAACTTGGTCATTACGGCTTCGGCCTGTATGTAATTTTTTAGCTAAATCACCTACTTTTTCAATTAGAGCAGCTTCAACATGTGAATGAATGTCTTCTGCACCTGAAGTAGCAACTGATTGTGGATCAGCTTTAACTTCTTCAAGTAGCTCATTTAATGCAGCAACTAATTTTGTATGCTCATCACTTGAAAGTACATTTACCTGTTCAAGTGCACCAGCCCATGCCACAGAGCCAATAATATCTTGCTCTGCTAACTGGTAGTCAAAGGGAAGAGAGTCGTTAAATTGCTTAAACGCCTCATCTGGACCCGTAGAAAAACGTCCGCCCCATAATGCCATGAAATCTCTCCAAACCCTGTAGTGCCCCTTTTATAAGGGGCTATAAATAATTTACTTTTTAGCCAATGCTGAAATTCTGCTTGAAAGCGAGAATAAACGAATAAAGCCTTCAGCGTGTGACTGGTCATACACATCATCTTCGCCAAATGTAGCAAATGCTTCGCTGTATAAGCTATTTGGTGATTGCTTTTGAACCGCAGTTACTTGACCTTTATATAGCTTAAGTACCACTTCACCTGTTGCCACTTTAGAAAGTGCTTCTGCACCGGCTAAAATAGAATCTTTAAGTGGTGTAAACCAACGTCCGTCGTACACTAAATGTGAAAATTCACCACCTAGTACTTCTTTCCATTTACGGCTTGCTTTATCAAGCACTAGCTCGTCAATGGCTTGAAGCGCAGCCATAATTACTGTGCCACCTGGTGTTTCATAACAACCGCGTGACTTCATACCTACTAAACGGTTTTCTACAATATCAACACGCCCAACGCCATGAGGTGATGCAATATCGTTTAATTTAACTAAACAGTCATATGGTTTAAGTTCTTCGCCATTTACAGCAACCACTTCGCCTTCAACAACTTTTAAAGTTACTAGTTCTGATTTATCTGGTGCTTGCTCTGGAGAGTTAGTCCAAGTCCATACTTGCTCAGTTGGTTGACACCATGGATCTTCAAGCTCACCACCTTCGTGCGAAATATGCCAAGCGTTAGCATCACGGCTATAAATTTTTGTAGCAGATGCTGAACACGGAATGTCACGCTCTGCTAAGTAATCAAGTAATGATTCACGACTCGATAAGTCCCACTCACGCCATGGCGCAATTACTTTTAAATCTGGAGCAAGGGCTGCAAAACATGATTCAAAACGAACTTGGTCATTACCTTTACCAGTACAACCATGAGAAAGTGCATCAGCACCTACTTTACGTGCAATTTCAACTTGTGCTTTAGCAATAATAGGACGCGCCATAGACGTACCTAGTAAATAAGTACCTTCGTAAATCGAGCCCGTTTTAAGTGTTGGATAAATGTAATCACTTACCATTTCATCTTTTAAATCAACTACGTAACATTCTGAAGCACCTGAAGCGATTGCTTTAGCTTCTACGCCTTCAAGTTCTTCTGCGCCTTGACCTACATCCGCTACAAACGCAACAACTTCACAACCGTAGTTTTCTTTTAACCATGGCACGATAGCCGATGTATCAAGACCACCTGAATAGGCTAAAACGACTTTTTTAATTGAACTCATAGGTGTTCCTTAACAAAATTTGGATTTAGTAATGTAACTAGCAAAGCATTTTGCGCGTGCATGCGATTCTCTGCTTGTTGAATAATTTTCGATGCTGGACCATCCATTACCTCAGAGGTAATTTCAAATTCACGGTGTGCCGGTTGGCAATGTAATACCGTAGTTGCACCTGTTTGATCTAGCAATGCCTGATTTAATTGATAAGGCATATATTTTTCTTTAACTTGCTCAAGCGGTGTTGTATCACCCATTGATACCCAAGTATCTGCATATACAACGTTTGCACCAACAGCCGCTTCAACACGGTCACTTACCATCACTGATGCGCCATTCATTGCCGCTATTTGCTCTGCCTTTTTAAGGATTTGCGAATCAGGCGAGCTGCCTTTTGGCGTTACAGCAACAAAATCAGTGCCAAGCGTTGCCGCTAAAAGCATTAATGAATGAGTTACATTGTTGCCCTCACCTAAGTAAGCCACTTTAAGCTCGCTCACATCGCCGTGAACTTCTTGAAGCGTTAAAAAATCAGCAAGCGCTTGGCATGGGTGGTATAAATCACACAAACTATTTACTACCGGTACTGATGCGTATTCACCTAATGTAGTTAATGTGCTGTGCTGATTTACGCGTGCAACAATACCATCGGCCCAAGTAGAAATATTAAGTGCGAAATCTTTAATTGATTCACGTGCACCCATAGCGCCATTTTGCTGATCTAAATAAACTGCATGGCCACCAAGGCGGTTAATACCTATATCAAACGATAAGCGAGTACGTAAACTTTGTTTTTCAAACAATGTTACGATTGATTTTCCCGCTAATACATTGCTGTATTTTTCTGGTTTTGCTTTTATATCTTGCGCTAACTTTAATAAATTAAGTGCGCCTTCTTGGTCTAACTCTAAACCCGTTAAAAAATTCTCAAACATAATAAACCTATGGTGTAATCTTAGTTCCGACATGCTCGCCTTGTAGCAGAGCAGTTAAATTTTCTGGCTTTTGCCAGCTGGAAATATACACACCGCGTCGTAAATGTTGGGCAGCGTGAAGGCTGGTCTTAACTTTGACCTCCATCCCGCCCACAATTACTCCATTTGTAATTAAAGTATCAATGTGTTTTGTGTCAAGTTGATGTAACGGCTGTTTATTTTCATCAAGCACTGCTTCAACATCCGTCATAAAAATAAGCTCGGCATTTAAGTTACTAGCAATAGCTGCTGCTGCTTCATCTGCATTTACGTTGTACCAAAGCCCTTGCTCATCAAAGCCTATAGAGCTAACAATGGGTAGGCGACCGATTTTAAGTAAATCATTAACAATAGAATCGTCGTTGCTTTTACATTTACCCACCAAGCAAAGCGCTTTTAGCTTTTGAGTGGCAGTAACACCTGCCTCAAAAAGACTTAAGCCGACAGGCTTGTGCCCAGCACTAATAGCTTGAGTCATTAATTGTTTATTAGCGCAACCTGCAAGCGCACCCACTATATAAGGCATTTGCTCTGCTGGGCTAATACGTAATCCTTGGTGTTTAGCACTGGCAAAACCCGCTTGTTTTAACCATGTATCAACTAAAGCGCCACCGCCATGTACAATCACAAACTCATCATTTGTTTGCTCATTTAATACATCAAACAACGCTTTTGCTGCATTTTCTGTATTAAGTACTGCACCACCTAGTTTAATTACCCACGTTTTTTTACTCATTTAAAACGCTCCTTTTAAACCAGTGGTATGATCTAAATTCATAGAAATATTAATACACTGCAAAGCTTGTCCAGCAGCGCCTTTTAATAAGTTATCAATAGCAGACATCACAATTAACTGCGTTCCTTGTTGCTGCCAGCCAATATCAACAAATGGCTGCTTAGCTACACCTTTAATTGAAGGTACTTTATCGCCTAATAAACGAATTAATGGCTCGCTCGAAAGTACTTGATAAGCCGATGCAACGTTTTCCTTGGTAACGCCTGGCTTAAGCTGTACATAAATAGTTTCTAAAATACCGCGCGGAAAATTACCTAGATGCGGTGTAAACAACACTTTGTGGCCAAGGTGTTGTTCAATTTCAGGGCCGTGGCGATGGTTAAACAAACCATAAGGTGCAAGCGACACTTCACAAAAATGCGTTCCTACACTGGCTTTACGCCCTGCGCCTGTAACGCCCGAAACCGCATTAATAATAATACTTTCGCTGCTTAATAAGCCTGCTTGCTTAAGCGGTTTTAGCGCATTAAGCGCTGCTGTTGGGTAACAGCCTGCAACAGCAATTAGCTTTGCATTAGCGATAGCATCATGGTTCCACTCAGCTAGACCGTAAGCCGCTTCATTTAAAAGCTCTGGATGTTGATGCTCAAAACCATAGTAAGTAACGTAGTCGTCATTGCTTGCTAAACGATAGCCACCAGATAAATCAAATACCTTTTTACCCATAGCTAAAAATTGCGGCGCTAGATCAACACTTACTTTGTGATCGGTACATAAGCATACGTAATCAGCATCACTTTGAATGTCATCAAAAGCTGATACGCTAAGAGGAAGTAAAGGGCAGTCTAGTAAGCCAAGGTGCTCTGGGTATAAATCACTTAGCAATTTATTTTTATCTAAGCTACCCTCAGATACATAACAGCCTGTTAAAGTTAAGTTTGGATGCTTAGCAACTAAACTTGCTAACTCTGCGCCGCTGTATCCGCTTGCGCCAATAATCACTACATTCATTTGTTACTCGTTATCTTAAAATTAATTACTACTTATCTATAATGTTCGCTTAAACTAGCTTAGACGCTAATTAAGTCTTTTTTATTAATGAATTTTGATTATCGTCGCATTATTTTCATGGCGTTACTTTTAATATATTTATGCTTAAAAAGTGAATTGATATTCATCATAAATACTTTTATATTGTTATGCAATTAAATTGAATAATAATTTTGGATTTTTTTATGCCTTTGCCTTCGTTTATTTCCATGTACCAACAATTGATTGCAGCCCCTTCTATTAGTGCTATTGAAGACAACCTGTGTATGAGCAATAAAAACGTAATTGAACTCCTAGCCAGTTGGTGCGAAACAATCGGTTTTACGTGTGAAATTATAGAATTAGAAGGAGGTAAAGGGCGCTATAATTTATTAGCAAAACGCGGAGAAGGTGATGGCGGATTAATGCTAGCTGGTCATACCGACACAGTGCCTTTTGATGACAGTCGTTGGAATCATAATCCATTTAAACTTACCGAACTCGATAACAAATTGTATGGGCTAGGAAGTATTGATATGAAAGGTTTTTTTGCTTTTGTATTACAAGCGATTAGTGAACTTGATGAAAAGCAGCAAACTCAGCCTATTTTAATCCTTGCCACCGCCGACGAAGAAACAACGATGGCTGGTGCACAACAAATATGTAAGCACCCGAATTTAAAACCTGCGCGTTGTATAATAGGCGAACCTACTGATATGACGCCAGTATTTATGCACAAAGGCCATATGAGTACAGCAATAAGAGTGGTTGGTCGCTCTGGGCATAGCTCCGATCCCGAACGTGGTCTTAACGCCATTGAAGTAATGCATAAAGTGATTACAAAATTGATGATCTTAAAAGAACAATTAAAGCATAAGTATTCAATAAACCACTTCGAAATCCCTTATCCAACATTAAACTTAGGTAATATTCATGGCGGCGATAACGCGAATAGAATTTGTGGTTGCTGTGAAATGCATATAGATATGCGCCCATTACCAGGTTTAAGTGTACAAGAACTACAAGCATTAGTACTCGATGCAACGAAAGAGATAAATCAGCAATACCCAAATGCGGTGAGCGTTATTGATTTACATGAACCAATACCGGCATTTAGTGGGAGCACCGACAGTGCTTTAGTAAAAATGGCTGAAAAAATAGCGGGGCAAAAAGCGGTCGCAGTAAATTACTGCACTGAAGCGCCGTTTATCCAGCAACTCGGTTGTGAAACGATTGTAATGGGCCCAGGCTCAATTAACCAAGCACACCAGCCTGATGAATTTTTAGCGATGGAAAAAATAAAACCATCACAACAAATAATCACTGATCTTATAAAAGCAAATTGCTTTAGCTAATAAGATTACAATAAAGGCGCCAATTGGCGCCTTTATTAATACAGAACTAAGGCCTAATCACCTTTAACTTCTAAGTTAATAAACTTAACTAGCTCTTCAGGTTGCCCTACTAGCATCATAACTTGTTGGTTAATTTCCATCATAGTTTTACCTTCAGGTAGCTTTGCAGACACACTGAATGAATTTAAACCTTTCGCAAAGCTAGTTAAAGCCTCTGCAATATCTTCAGTTACAGGAGCTTGTTGTAACTGTTGCTCTAGCGTCATTTCCATTTGCTCAAGCGTCATACCTTGCTTTTCAAGCTCGCTTGAGAGTAAATCTTTTAATTTACCCTGGTTATTTAAGGCAAAGCTAACATTACGCGGCTCTAATTTACTCATTGCTTGCATAACAAGTGTTTGCTGCTGTAATTCTTGCTCATACGTCAGCGGTTGATCACCCGCTTCTTGCTGCGCCTTGCTAATAGCCAATGAAGCATCCATTAACGCTTTTGAATTAGCTAAACCCATATCCATATTAAAACTAACAATGTCTTTTGCATCAAGCTTAACTACTACATCACTATTGCCAGACTCTTCATCGTAATCAAGTGATGAATGTAAGTCGTAACTTGCCGACGCTAACATTTCGTTTGTATCAGCTGGTAATTTTGATACGAAGCTTTTATCAAACTGAAAGCTTTTTACATCAAATGATGTATGTGGTGATATTTTATCCGGCTCGTAGCCAGTTATTTCAATGCTTTGAATATTAGCAACATTGTCACCTTCAGGGCTTATTACTTCCATGTTTGTTATTTCTACACTCTTTGAAATAACACTTGCCGATAAACCAGCGTATTTAAATGTAGCGCCAGTTTGCTCGCTTACTAAAGCAAGTTGCTTATCTACTTCTGCACGCACTTCTTGAGTTGCTACGTAGTTTGCGTAACTAACACCACCCACGCCTGCGGCCACAAGAGCTGCAACTATAACTAATTTTTTCATGTCATTTCCTTATTTAATTCTTTCTATAAAGTGTCTCAACTTAAGAGTAACACTGAAGAACATCACCGATAAGTGTTAATTAATCAAACTAAGTAACTCATGTACGGTTTTTACAGGGGTAATTTTAGCGCCTAGCCCTTCCATCGATTTATGGTAATTGCGAAATGGAATATATATTTCTGTAAAACCATGTTGTGCAGCCTCTTTAACACGCGGTACACCACTGTCTATTGGGCGTACATCGCCGTTTAAGCTAAGTTCTCCCATAATACACGTGGTACGAGGTACAACAAATTCGTTTAAACTGCTAAGTAACGCGGTTACTAATGCTAAATCGATGCAGGTTTCTGTCTCATCAATTCTTAAACCACCCACAATATTAAAAAACGTATCGTGAAATATTTTAGTTTTAGTATGCTTACGTAATATACCGGTCAGCATTTTTATACGATTCATATTTAAACCAACACAAACACGCTGCGGAAATTCAGCTTCTGTTTCGGTAGTTAAACATTGAATCTCAAGCAATAAATTACGATTCCCTTTACGAATACAGGTAATAGTAGAGCCAGGTGAGTCGGTGGTTGAACCCGATAAAAATATTTCACTTGGATTATCAACGCTTAACATTCCACGTTCACACATTTTAAAAATGCCAACAGTATCAATATCACCAAAGCGGTTTTTATTTGCCCTAAGGGTTCGTATTTGCCCATCGTTGGTATCTATGTGTAAAAGCGCATCAACAATATGCACAAGTGTTTGAGGGCCTGCTATTTCGTTATTTTTATTTACGTGAGCAATAATGAACATGGTTACATCATTTTGCTTACAGTACTGAGTTAATGCTTGGGCGGCGCTTTTTACTTGCGAAGGCGAACCTGGGCTACCATTTGCCGTATCGGTTACAACAGCTTGAATAGAGTCAATAACAGCAAACTTAATTTTATTTTTCTCGAGCTCTTCGATGATGGTTTCAACGCTCGTTTCTGAAAGTAAATAAAGCTCGTCCGGGTTATAGTTTAACTTTAAACGATTTACCCTGTTTTTAAACTGCGATAAAGATTCTTCTGCCGTACAGTAAAGTGACGGCATCCGCTGTGACATTCTCGCCACTAAGTCAGATAGCAAAGTTGTCTTACCCGCCCCCGGATCGCCCGAAATTATATTAACAGAGCCAGTAGTCACCCCGCCGCTTAGTACGCGATCAAGCTCGCCGATTTCAGTTAGCTGCTTTTCAGCCTCTGATGTAGCAATATCATTGATTTTTTTAGAACCACCACCAACACCACCAGCATAACCACCAACGTTTGATCGTATTGATGCTTTTTTACTATGCCCTGCTGAAGGCTTAAATTCCGCTAATGTGTTCCACGCACCGCAGCGACATTGACCCTGCCAACGTTGATAGTTCATGCCACATTCGGTACAAACAAATTCTACTTTTGCCGCTTTAGCCATTGATAACTTTACCTACTATTCTTTAAATTAAAAAAATTCTTACTATTAGGCGCTTATTTTGCCATTTCAGGCATTTACTTAGCAACAAACTCTTGCCTGCTTAAAAATCTAGCGTCACAATCAATAAATACACATGGTGTTTCTTTTTAGCTATAATTTAGGGCATACTTTTTGCTTTGTAATAGTTTAAAGTAACTTGCCAATAAAATGGCAAATAACACATACATAACAAGAGCTAAACAGTAGTAACTCAAATAATTGTACCTATATTAATAACATAGCGCGATTTAACGTTTATTGAACTTCTAATAAATGGACTTAACAGTATACCTACTTTTTCAATTAGACGGTGATGGTTTTATAAATGGCTGATGACATAATGCTCAAACACGAAGACCTCGTGAATGAGTTAAAAACATATTTAGGCAACGCTAAATTTGATCTAATTTTCAAATCAAAAACCGCAGGGTTAACTAAACCTGAGCAATTTTTAATGAAAATGGAAATGTCGCGTTTATCTCAGCCAGTGGCACGTTTTGTTGATCTTCGCGGATTAGTGACAGGCCAAGTAAAACCATATGAGCATAACGGCAAGCAACACTTTATGGATGACACAGCCATTGAAGTGTTTGAAAAAGCGCTTAAACAACATGGTGAATACACCTTAGCTGTTTACGAAGCCGTAATGAATACAGAAAATAACCACCGCGTATTACAAAAACAAGCAGCCGAAAAATCAGAGTTACAAGAGTTAGAAAATAACTTAAACACTGAAGTAATTAAGTTTGCCTCTTACGAGAGCCGCCGTGAAGAACGGATGAATTACTCAATAAAAGTAACGATTGATTACAAAGATAAAAAGAACATTGCTGCTAGCACCTCAGATATATCTTTAAGCGGTTGTAAAGTTAAGCTTGCAACGCGCTACTCTATAAAAAAAGGCGAACTCATCGCAATGCGCTTAGTAGGCCTTGAGCAAGACTTTGAACTTGGCCTAAAAAACGGTATTCAATACGAAGTTGTTGCAGTAGAAAATATCTCTCGTGAATTTAATCACATCCGCTTAAAGCGCACTTATATAGAAAACAACGATGCCTTTAATGACTTTTTAGAAAGTTTTATTCATGGTAATAAGCGTCGTTATAAAGTAAATCTAGATAATACGCTCGATGCTGTAGTATCAAAGGGGTATGAGCAGTACTACATTCCTCGCGTAACGTCTTTATATGTGTTTTTAAGTAAAAAAGATGAGCAATATTACCCAAGCCTTAGCCTTACCACTGAAAATAATATTTTTATTCAGCGCTACTTTACCGATGAAAGAAAAATACCGTGTTTGTACAATATACTTAATCATCAGCGTATTACACAATTACTAACTCAAATTACCGCAGTAAAAGAAGATTACCTCTATACATTTACACATATATCATCAGGTAAAATTTATTACTACTCAGCGACGCGTACAGAGTTAAATAACAACCCTAAATTACGTGATCTATTTTTAGGTTTTGGTAGCCAAAAAGAGAGCTGGCAGTGCTTTAAAATACAAGTAATGCCAAGTCATCCAGATGATTCTTTTATACCGCTTTCACTACCTAATAGTGCCGGTGAAAATATAGAAAAATTAAATAAGCCGCCTTCACCTCGTGTAAAAGGCCTTATAAAAGATGTTAAGTATATTGTTGTACTTACAAATATTGGCAATAAAGCTGAACAAGCAAATTATAAACAACTTACTTTTGATAAAGCATTAGTAAATCAGCTTAAGCACTTTGGCCACGCAAAACACAAAACACCACCCTACTTAGATATTGTGCCACTTGAATACGTAAATTTACGCTCGCATAAGCGCTATCTTTATAAAACACCAGTTAGTGTCACTATTAATGATGAGGTATTTAACGGCTATACACGTGACTTTTCGGTAATGGGTTTGCAGTTAGAGTGCGAACAACCTGCCACATTTAAAAAAGGCGATATAGTACTTTTAGCATTCCCTGAACTTCAAAAAATAACTAAAAAGCATAAGCTTAGTGAACTAAAGTACGAAGTAATGGCCATCAGTAAGTCATTTACTACTATTAACCTAAAAGCAAATCGTATTGCTGATTTACCCCATGCTGGCGTGACCTTTTTCACTCAGCTAATAGAAGGTAATAAAGACAAACTTAAAGTATCTGAAGAAGCACCTAAAGTAGAAGGCTTATCTACCGCACTTAGAAATATGGTTACAAAAAGCGTTTGCCAATTTCCGCTATATTTACACAAAGAAGCTGCACACTTTAAAACCGGCGCAATTGGATATGGGTTATACGCCAGCCCTATGCACGTGATTTTGCAAAACTTTGGTTTATTAAGTAACAAAACTGACTTTTCGAGCATTCTGACCGAAGAGCAAATTATTAATGTAATAACACCAAATATTAAAGATCGCAGCCGCCAAGATGCACCGCTTGCTTTTACACTTGCTATTAACTTCGATCCTCGAAAAGGCAGTATTGAAGAGGCTATTGTTAGCCAATGCGCTTTAGGTGAAGACTACTCAAGCTTTTATAAACAAATTAGTAAAGGTATTACATCGCAACTTATATTCGTAATGCGTTTGTATATATCGCGCACAGGTCGCCCCGATACTGATTATCTTTCTAATGAGCTAAAATACGTAAGTCAGTACGCAATGCACAAAGCTAAAGATTTAGAAGAAGCCTTATGGGCCGTAGCTGGTGTAGGTGATGTAGTAGATATAACTGAAGAAGCGCTAAGCCATTTAGAACTAAAAAAAGAGCAAGTAGCACAAATGAGCCGCCGTAAGCTAATTTGGTTAAACCGCTTACGTTAAGCGGTTTAACTTAATTTATTTTAAAGTGTTGGTTGTTTTTCTAACGGAATAGCCAACATATACAACAATTGCAATAATGACCCATCACAAATAGCCGCCTGTGCTTGCTCAACCACTTTTGGCTTACCATGTACGGCCACACCTAGGCCTGCTTTTGCCATCATGACTAGATCATTTGTGCCATCTCCAATAGCTACAGTTTGTGCTTTTTTAAGCCCTAGCTTTTGCTGAAGCACCTCTAAAACGACCGCTTTTTGCTGCGCATCGACAATCGTACCCAGTACTTTACCTGTTAGCTTGTCGTCTTTAAATTCGAGCTCATTAGCGTGCACTTCATCTAAATTAATCAGCTCTTGTACACGCTCTGCAAAAGGCACAAAACCACCTGAGGCAATCGCCAAATACCACTTATGTTGCTTTAAAATTTGGCACAGTATTTTAATACCAGGCATCAATGGTAATGTACTTTTCAGCTCTTCAATTAAGCTTTTTTCAATACCTTCAAGCTTAGCTACACGCTGATATAAACTCTCACTAAAATCAAGTTTACCCGCCATTGCAAGTGCAGTTACAGAGGCAACTTCATCGTATACGTTCGCAAGGCGTGCTATTTCGTCTATGCACTCAATAGTTATTGCAGTTGAGTCCATATCCATAACCAATAAACCTGGCTCATATAAATTAGGCGGCGTAGCAACTTGCACTAATTGACAATCAAGCGTGTTTGAAAATTCTTGTAGTACTAACGGGTTTATAGTTTTATCTGCATTTTGCGCGTAAAAACACAGTGCTGGTGCAAGCCCTAAATCAGGTTGGTATTGGCATATAGCGGTGACTTTTTGGTTATGTGTCGCTAAAAAGTCAACAATACTGGCAATGTGTTTTTCCGCAAAATCACCTGCAAATGCGATGCTAAATAACCCTAATGCTTTGTTTGGAATATAATCGAGAAGTGTAGATACACCACCACTATAGCTAAACCATTTATTTAGAGTTAAGTGTTGTAATGGTTGCTCAGCAGCTTGCTGTGCCATGTTGATTTGCGACATGGGATCTCCGTGTTTATTTTTATTTTCCTGATAGTTGGCATCTCAAAACTGCTATTCTCAACACTAAATTCGCCATCAGGTGGGGTTTAAGGTTATAGTTAGTGTAGTTGTAACATCAAATCAAAATGCTGTCAGTAGCATAAACGGTGACTATGAAAAATAACCATATTAAAAACCCTATAAGCGCATCCCAAAGAAAGCGACTCGTTCGCTTAATTCTTGCGGCTGGCTGTTTTGTATTACTAAGCTGGGTGGGTGTTAATAGTAGTTTTCAGAGTCACCAGTTACTTTACGATAGCGCCGACAGCACCGCAAAAAGCCTCACTCAGTTTATGGCTTTAAATGTTAAAACACCTTTAATCGAAAAAAATAAACCCCAGCTCAATGCAATTTGTAACGATATAAGTAAAGATGAGTTTGTGCTTTCTGCCACTATTTACGATCAACAGGGTATTTTATTAGCCAGTAGCGACAATTGGCAGTCGCACCATGTTTATGGTCAACTTTCTGATTCTACCCCTGGAATAAGTAAGTTAAAAACACCTTTTATGGAACCTGTTATAAGCGATGATGACCGCCCTATAGGTTTTGTATCTATTACTTATTTAACTCGCGCTGCAATATCCGACAGCCACAATCATTTTCATGACTTAGGCAGGCAGGTTTTACTAATGCTAGTGATTGCTTGTATTTTTACGTGGCAGTTAGGCCGTGGATTAAAGCGCTGGCAGGTAAATCGTTATATGCAAAAAACATCTGAACAAGAATCATAAAGTTGCTTTGCAAGCGTCTCTTTTTCGCTGTGTGGCTTTAAATCACATAGTGCGTCAAACACATCAGGTATATGCAATGGCGTGTTAACCTCCCCTTGGTAGCCACTTAAAGGCATTGAAGGTGAATCTGTTTCAAGCACTAAGTGCTCGGGCTCAATAGCGGCAATAACAGCACGGGTTTTAGCTGCACGTTCATAGGTAATAACACCGCCTACGCCAAGCTTAAAGCCCTGTTTGATATAGTACTTCGCTTGTTGGATTGAACCTGAAAATGCATGAATCACTCCCCCATTTTTTGGCTTACAACGTTTAAACGCTTGCGCAATTAAATCATGGCTTTGCCTGTGATGTACAATGAGCGGTAAACTTAGCTCATTAGAAAGCCCTATTTGCTGTTCAAATAAATAAGTTTGTTTAGAGAGGTTTTCAATGCTTCGATCAAGCCCACACTCACCAATAGCCACCAGCTGATGCTTATTTGTAGTTGCAAACTCGAATAACGCTTCTATGTGCAATTCTTTATGTTGATCTAAGAAGTAAGGATGCAGCCCTGCCGCTATTTTTATACTTGGATAGGTTGCTTTGAGCCCTATAAGAGTATGCGATTGAGCAAGCGTAATACCCGGTACAACAAACTGATTCACTCCCTTTGCTACACACTCGGTTATGAGCGATTCACGACTTGAATCAAACTCACTAAAATCGAGGTGGCAATGAGAGTCAATAAATTGCACGGTTACTTACTCATCTATTTATTAAGGATTTAAGCGTGTAATTTGCCAGCTATTATCTGCTTGGCGCTGATACATAAAACGATCATGTAAACGATGCGCCCCACCTTGCCAAAACTCAATTTTAGTGGGCACTACACAATAACCGCCCCAAAAATCAGGTAATGGAATTGCACCTTTAGCAAACTTATTTTTCATATTAGCAAAGGTTTCCATTAGTACTTTACGTGATGACACCGGACGGCTTTGCGCTGATGCCCACGCTGCTAATTGGCTTTCTTTAGGACGAGATAAAAAGTACTTTGCCACAGCAGAGGTAGGTAATGGTTTAGCCTCACCGTATACAATAACTTGGCGTTCCATGTGGTGCCACGGAAAGTGCAAGGAAATTTTGTTATTGCCTTTAAGCTCCTGCGCTTTACGCGAACCTGTATTGGTAAAAAATACAAAGCCGTTATCATCCAGGTGCTTTAAAAGCACAATACGCTGTGAAGGCTGACCGGTTTCATCAACAGTTGCTACAACCATCGCTGTTGGATCGGGTAATTGGCTTGCTACAGCATGCTCAAGCCATGTTTCAAACTGCTTGAATGGGTCATCTTGCAAGTTATCTTCGCTTAACGCGTCTTGCAGGTATTCACGGCGGATATCTTCGAGTTTCATAACAAATCCTTTAAATAAAGACTTAGAAAAGAGCTTAGGGTAGCGAGCTTAAAACAATAGATATTGAGTAATAACAAGTATCGAGTCTCAGGTATATACGATAGAAATAGCACCGAGTCTCGGGTGTATCGTTGGGTTTCGTTTCACTCAACCCAACCTACAATGTAAAACATTGCATCTGCAAGTGTAGAAGTGCTGACAAGACGGAGTGCTTTTTTATGCCAAGGAGCATACATTTAGTATGTGACTTAGGCTAAAAAAGCACGACAACGCAGTCAAAGCGAACTACACGCAGCAGATTACATTTGCTCCATGACTTCAATGCCTAACAGATCTAATCCCGTTTCTAATGTTCTTGAAACCAAATTACACAACACTAAACGGCTATCGCGCACGCTTGGCTCTACGCCTTCTTTAAGTACTGGGCAGGCTTCGTAAAATGTCATGTATAAGCTTGCAAGCTCGTATAAGTAACCACATAGTACGTGCGGTGTTGCTTCGCTGATCATTAAATCAAGTACTTCTTCGAGCTGTAGTAGCTTAAGTGCAAGTGCTTTTTCTTGAGGCTCAACAATTGCAACGTCTGAATTTAATGTAGCAGCATCAACGCCTGACTTACGGAAAATACTGCGTACGCGTGTATAAGCATATTGTAAGTAAGGAGCGGTTGCGCCTTCAAAACTTAGCATGCTGTCCCAGTTAAAAATGTAATCACTGGTACGGTGCTTAGAAAGGTCGGCATATTTAACTGCGCCAATACCTACTTTACGGGCAATTTCGCTGCGATCGCTATCACTTAAATCAGACTCACGTTCAGCTAATTTTGCTGCTGCGCGGTTAATTGACTCTTCTAATAAATCAGCAAGTTTTACTGTGCCGCCAGTACGTGTTTTAAATGGTTTATTATCGGCGCCCATCATGGTGCCAAACGGGCAAAACTCGTAGCTTGTTTCGTCTCTTAATAAACCAGCTTTACGCGCTGTTAGCTCTACTTGGTTAAAGTGTAGATTTTGACGTGCATCTACAAAAATTAAGATGCGATCAGCACCTAATTTATTTGAACGGTAGTCACATGCCGCTAAGTCTGTTGTTGCATATAAAAAACCACCGCCAGATTTTTGTACGATAAAGGCTGATGGCTCGCCATCTTTATTAGCTAGCTCATCTAAAAACACCACTTGCGCGCCTTGCGACTCTACGGCAATGTTTTTATCTTTAAGTAGGCTAATAATATCGTTAAGCTCTGCATTGTATGCGCTTTCAGCCATAATATCGGCTTGGGTAAGCGTTACATTTAAACGCTTGTATACTTCTTCAGAGTGTTTAACTGAGGTGGCTATAAATAGTTTCCAAAGTTTTTCACAATGCGCATCGCCGCCTTGTAATTTAACAACGTAGTCACGTGCTTTATCTGCAAAGCCTTCTTCGTCGTCAAAGCGTTTTTTAGCATCGCGGTAAAAAGTTTCTAAATCAGCAAGCGCAACAGTATCTAAGTCAACGCCTTGACTAATTTGATCTTCTAAATGCGCGATTAACATACCAAATTGCGTGCCCCAATCACCCATATGATTTTGACGCACAACCGTATCGCCTCTAAATTCAAGCGCACGTACAATTGAGTCACCAATAATAGTTGAACGTAAATGACCTACGTGCATTTCTTTAGCTAGGTTTGGTGATGAATAATCAACAACTACTTTTTGTGGCTTAGCGTGCTCGTTTACAGCTAGTTTTGCATCATTGTTAGCCGCTTTCACGCTTTGCGCTAAAAACTCAGGCTTTAAATGAATATTAATAAAACCTGGACCCGCAATTTCAGTCTTTTGTGCAATATCGCTTACATCAAGGTTATCAATAATTTTTTGTGCAAGCTCACGCGGGTTGCTTTTCATTTTTTTAGCTGCGCCCATGGCTGCATTAATTTGGTAATCACCAAATTGTGGACGCGTGCTTTGCGTTACTGCCGGGTTTGTATCTTCAGGTAAGCCTGCACCGACCATAGCTGCAATGGCTTTTTCAATTAAAATAGTACGAATATTCATATTTTTTTACCTTTATAAACCCGCCAAAGCAGGTTTTCTTTTAATTCTTGTAAATGAGCTCTAGTTTTCGCGTGTATGGCTAAACGTTACTTCTGGGTAACGCTCGACCGATAAGTTAAGGTTTACACGGCTCGGCGCAATGTAAGTTAAGTTATCACCGCCATCGAGTGCTAAATTGCTTTCGCATTTACGTTTAAATTCTTCAAACTTTTTAACGTCATCACTGCTTACCCAGCGTGCCGTATTCACGTTTACGCCTTCATAAATAGCATCAACGTTATATTCTGCTTTTAAACGTGCTACAACCACATCAAACTGAAGTACGCCTACCGCGCCTACTATTAAGTCGTTATTAATAAGTGGTCTAAATACCTGTACAGCCCCTTCTTCAGAAAGCTGTACTAAACCTTTTAGCAATTGCTTTTGCTTAAGCGGATCGCGAAGGCGAATACGACGAAATAGTTCAGGGGCGAAGTTAGGAATACCACTAAATTTAAGTTTTTCGCCTTGCGTGAACGTATCACCAATTTGAATTGTACCGTGGTTATGCAAGCCAATAATGTCGCCAGCGAAAGCATCTGCGGCACGTTCACGATCGCCCGCCATAAAGGTTACCGCATCAGAAATGCTCACTTGCTTGCCAATTCGCACGTGATTCATTTTCATGCCTTGGCTGTACTTACCCGATACAATACGCATAAATGCAATACGGTCACGGTGTTTAGGGTCCATGTTGGCCTGAATTTTAAATACAAACCCGGTAAAGTTTTCTTCAGTTGCAACAATTAGTCTGTCTTCGGTTTCACGTGGTAATGGCGTTGGCGCCCACTTAGTTAAACCATCTAACACGTGATCAACACCAAAGTTACCAAGTGCGGTACCGTAATAAACTGGCGAAAGCTCACCGGCTAAAAACAGATCTAAATCAAATTCGTTTGATGCACCAATAACAAGCTCAAGCTCATCACGTAACTGCGCAGCTAAGTCTTCACCAATGGCTATATCTAACTCTGGATTATCAAGGCCTTTAATTGTGCGAACATCTTGAATTTTATGACCTTGGCCCGTTTTATATAAAACAGCTTCATCATTATGAATGTGATAAACACCTTTGAACTCTTTACCACAACCAATTGGCCAAGTAATGGGTGCACAGGCAATATTTAGCTCTGTTTCAACTTCGTCCAGCACTTCCATTGGGTCGCGAATATCACGGTCACATTTGTTCATAAATGTAACAATAGGTGTGGTACGCAGGCGTGTAACTTCCATTAGCTTACGGGTACGGTCTTCTACACCTTTAGCCGCATCAATAACCATTAAGCACGAATCTACTGCTGTTAATGTACGGTACGTATCTTCAGAGAAATCTTCGTGTCCTGGCGTATCAAGTAAATTAACAAGTGCGTCGTTATATGGAAATTGCATTACAGAAGTAGTAACTGATATACCACGCTCTTTTTCCATTTCCATCCAGTCAGATTTAGCATGCTGGTTAGAGCCGCGACCTTTTACAGTACCAGCTCTTTGAATAGCTTGTCCGAATAACAATACTTTTTCGGTAATCGTTGTTTTACCAGCATCCGGGTGAGAGATGATAGCAAAGGTCCTTCGCTTGCTGATTTCATTGATAATAGTCTGGTCTGCCATTGATAAATTCTTTTAGTTTATATGCGGGGTTGAATGCATTTTAATAAGCGTCTGCGAGTAAACCCGTTATGTTGATCGTAATTAACTACTATTCTCGCTGATTTTCACGTTGCAAACAGCTGATAATAAAGCGTCAATAGTTGATTTTTTAATAATGGCAATTGTAACAGGAGTCGGTATAAAAGTGTGCTATCTACTTAAAAATATCTTAGCTTTAAAATAAATGTGTACAGCAAGCGATATTTAAACGACCTACAATTTGCTCGTAGATCGTTTAAATAAAAATGAGTAGTTACTTAACAACATCAATAGTAGGTACAACCGACATTCCAACACGTAGTTGACTAAGTAAAGGCTGCTTAGCATCTAAACTAATCTTTACCGGTAGGCGCTGCGCTATTTTAGTAAAGTTGCCTGTCGCATTATGCGCACCAATAGTGGAGTAACTTACACCACTTGCTGGACTTAGACTGTCAACGTGTCCTTTTAATGTCACGCTTGGCAATGCATCAACTTTAATTAGTAACTTTAAAAGATGTAAAACTATGTAAGTTTTTTAAACAGCGAATTAATATTATATCCATGTAACTTGTTAAATTTAAATAACTTAAACATAAAAAAAAGAGCTAAAGATCATGCAACTAATGATTGTAATTTAGCCACCAAGACCGCTATAAGCTTGTGTAATCAGGTCGTAACGCATATTATTGGCAGATTGCATGGAGGATAAGTCGTTTGGTCATGAAAACCAGTAAGTTAAGTATAAGATTATTATGGTATATAACACCTCTTGTTATTCTGCCACTGCTATTTTTAGGTGGCTTTACGCTCACCAATGTCACTAATTCAACACAAAAACAAGCTGATTTAATAATGAGCCGTTTTGTTGAGCAACAACAGCAAAAAATATTCAACTATATCGACTCTTTTCACTCTACTGCAAAACTACTCTCAAATTCGCCAGTACTTAGTGACTTTTTAGCAAACGATATTAGCGCCAACGGTAATTACACCCGAAAACTTGGCGCGCTTATGGATGTATTTGCCAGTTACAGCGAAGCTTATCCAGATATAATTAGCATTAATTTAGTTTCAGCAAGTGGGAAAAGTGATGCCTACTACTCTAATAACCTAACAACAGCGCCTAAAAGCTATCCATTTTTTAATCGAGTATTGCAAAGTAATTTAAGTACACAGCAATTTATGATTCAAAAGGACGATGGCACCACGAGCTTATATTTCATTCAACGAATTGACAGCGTTGATTACTACTTGAAACGTCCACAGCAGCTTGGTTTTATTGTAATACATATAGAGCCTTCAATACTCAACTCCAGTATTTTAGAAGCGCCATATAACAACACACTTAATTTAATGTTGACCAAAGACGGGAAAATTTTATTTAGCTCCGACTACAACATGCGCGGCCAATACATAAGCGAATATGAACTTAACCAAGTACATGATCTTGCCGATATAGGCATGCTTTCTACCATTGAACTCTCAAGCATAGATAAAATAGAGCGAATGATTTTTGCCGTACAAATGCCCGGTGGATATTATTACGTTTCAACCATTCCCAAAGGTGTGCTTTATCAATCTGGTAAAGCCATAAGCCTAATAACAGGCTTAATTGTTATTATTTCGATAATCACCCTGCCAATATTAATTTTTATAGTGGTACGTAATTTACTACTTAATCCAATTGAATTACTAGGTGCTGCAAGCCACCGTGTTGGTGATGGCGATTTGTCGGTGCACTTACCAGCTCATACAAATGACGAAGTGGGTGTTTTGTTTAACGACTTTAACCACATGGTTAATCAAATTAGACACTACCAGCAGCAGCTTGAAGAATATAAACACCACCTTGAAGATAAAGTAGAAAGTCGTACTAAAGCACTTGAAGCCATGAACAGCCAACTAGAGCTTGCAATTGGCCAAGCCGAGCAAGCTAATCAGCTTAAAAGTCGTTTTTTAGCTAATATGAGTCACGAAATACGAACGCCACTTACGGCTATTATGGGCTTTACAGAGCAATTACTCCACAACGACAAAGTAGCCAACGACAAACAACATCTAAGCACTATTTTACGTAATTCAAAACACTTACTAGAATTAATAAATAACATACTCGACTTATCTAAAATTGAAGCTGAAAAGCTAGCTGTCGATTTGTCTGCGTTAAACGTAGTGCAGCTTGTGCATGACATTGAATCGATTATTCAACCACTGGCACAAGAAAAACAATTAACCCTTAATATTGATTACCAACTGCCGCTACCTCGCACCATTTATAGTGATGTGACCCGCTTAAAACAAATACTTATAAATATTGCAAATAACGCTGTTAAATTTACCGAAAATGGCAGTGTGTCTATTTGCGTGCATTATTTACAAGCAAGTCAAAAGCTAGAATTTGTAATTAAAGATACCGGCATTGGGATGTCTGAGCATCAAATAGAGCGTGTGTTTAAACCGTTTGAGCAAGCCGATGCCACAACCACACGTCGTTTTGGTGGTACAGGCCTTGGGTTGTGTATTTCTAAAAATTTAGCACTGTTACTTGGTGGCGATGTAACGCTTGAAAGTGAAGTTGGCGTTGGTAGCCGCTTTACAATTAGGGTGTCGTGTCAGTTATCTGATGATCAACCAATGCTTGAGTTTTTAACGCAAGAAAGCCAGTTAATACCAGAGAAAGACCCTCTCTTATCGTTTGCGACCAATAACTTTGAGGCTAATATTTTAGTCGCTGAGGATAACCCTGATAACCAACTATTAATTAAATTATTACTGCAAACTTGGGGCCTTGAACCCGATATTGCTAGTAATGGCGCACAAGCTGTAGAAATGGCACTCGTTAATGACTATCAGCTTATTATAATGGATATGCAAATGCCTGTAATGGGCGGATTAGAAGCGACTAAAATGCTTCGTCATGCAGCATACGATGGCCCCATTATTGCCCTTACTGCTAATGTAATGAACCACGATATAGGCACTTACCTAGAAGCTGGCTGCAACAAAGCACTCGCTAAACCCATTGATAAAGATGCTTTGGAAAATGTACTCGTAAGCTACCTACATCTTGAAAAGGATAATCAAAATAAGTGGGACAGCTTATTAAAAAGCGAAAAGTTTCAGCAAATTACTGATAACTATTTAGCCAACTTACCTACTTATTTAGAAGAAGTTAAAACTCTGCAACATTGTAATGACTGGGAAGCATTAAGAAGTATAGCGCACAGTATTAAAGGTAGTTCTGGATGCTTTAATTTTGATGAGATTTACCACAGCGCTGCGGCACTTGAAGAAAATTTAAAAAGTAACAATAAAGTGCCAAGAGACGAGCTAGTAAATAAATTAATAGCAGCCATTGAGCAAGCAATTAGTGGCAAAGTAACCTAAAAGAAAACTTACAAAATAGTACAAGTTCGGTGCGTTAGTGCTCTATGCTTAAAACGCTAACCACCGACTTTAATTATGAAAAGTTTAAACCTAATGCCATGCCCATTAAAATAGCGTCTTCAAAGCCATTTTTGGCCGGATTATCACTTGGATAGTAGTTTTTACGCACTGACATCTCTGTAAAGCCAGCGTTCTCGTATAGTGCAATAGCCCGCGTATTAGATTCACGTACTTCTAAAAAGAGGTTTTCAGCATTTTGCTGTTCACCATATTCAATAAACTGGGCTAACAACTGCCTTGCAATACCCTTACCCTGGTGGCTTGGTGTTACACAAATATCCATAAGCGTAAAATCAGGCCCTGCTTTTTCACCAATATAAAAACCAATCATGCTCACCTCATCAAATGCGGCAACATTAAAATAGCGCCCGCCTATACATGAACTCATTGTATTTAAAGTCCACGGATGGCTATGACATGCTGTTTCGATGGCCATTAATTGAGGTATTGCAGTTTCATCTACTGATTTAAAGTTTATCAAGGTGTTCACTCATTAAAGCCCATAAAGCACGCTTCTCAGAGGCGTTGAGCTGTGGGGTTGGCAATGTAAGCTGATTGTCGTTTAATTGCATCTCACTACCCTGTACAACGCTATTTATAATAATAGCCCCTCCACTGAGCTTAATGTCTGCAAATAGTTGCTCATTTAGCGTTAAAGAACGAGCTATCGTGCTTTGCGATAAAGTATCTGCTTGGTCATTTGCTTGAGAACAATAATGCTGATTGAGTTCAAGATTTTCTATATCAAAAATAGCTGCGTAACGTGGATGCATAACAACTCAGTAGATTAGACATTTGAACAATATAAGAAGTAATAAAAACGATGTAAAGAAGAAATGGCAGGGGCGGAGAGATTCGAACTCCCAACCATCGGTTTTGGAGACCGCTGTTCTACCAATTGGAACTACGCCCCTGCAATGACGACGAATTATAGAGAAGTTTCGCCAAAGGTAAAGAGAAAAATCACTCTTTTAGTTCAACTGCTTTTTAAATAAACAAAACGGCGAATTAGCATGCTAATTCGCCGTTTTTTAATCACTTAAAATTAGTTAATTAAAACTAAAATTAATTATTCCCATTCGATAGTTGCAGGTGGTTTACCTGAAATATCGTAAACAACACGAGAAATACCATCAATTTCGTTAATGATACGGTTTGAAACCACACCTAAAAACTCATATGGTAAATGTGACCAGCGTGCTGTCATAAAGTCGATTGTTTCTACACAACGAAGTGATACAACCCAATCGTACTTACGTGCATCGCCCATAACCCCTACCGATTTAACTGGTAAGAATACAGTAAACGCTTGGCTTACTTTATGGTAGAGCTCAGCTTTGTGTAGCTCTTCGATGAAAATCGCATCTGCGCGGCGTAGTAAATCACAGTACTCTTTTTTGATTTCGCCAAGTACACGTACACCTAAGCCTGGTCCAGGGAAAGGATGACGGTAAAGCATGTCGTACGGTAAACCAAGTTCTAGGCCAATTTTACGTACTTCATCTTTGAATAATTCACGCAATGGCTCAACAAGGCCCATTTTCATGTCATCTGGTAATCCGCCCACATTGTGGTGAGATTTAATAACATGCGCTTTACCTGTGGCAGATGCCGCAGATTCAATGACGTCAGGATAAATTGTACCTTGTGCTAACCATTTCGCATTTTTAAGCTTTTTGGCTTGCTCATCAAATACATTAATAAACGTGTGACCAATGGCTTTACGTTTATCTTCTGGGTCTGATTTACCAGCTAAATCATTTAAAAACTGCTCTTCAGCTTCAACTTTAACAATGTTTAAGCCAAATTTATTACCAAACATGTCCATCACTTGCTGACCTTCGTTTAAACGAAGTAAACCATTGTCAACAAATACACATGTTAGCTTTGCGCCAATTGCACGGTGAATAAGCATAGCCACAACTGATGAATCAACACCACCAGATAGACCTAAAATAACTTCGTCATCACCTACAGTTTCTTTAATACGCTCAATAGCATCATCAATGATTTTTGCAGGAGTCCATAATTTTTCACAGCCACAAATATCAATAGCGAAACGCTCAAGCAAACGTAACCCTTGATGAGTATGCGTTACTTCTGGGTGAAATTGTACGCCGTAAAAACGCTTTTCTTCGTTAGACATTGCAGCATGTGGACAAGTAGATGTTTTAGCTGTTGTTGTAAAATCAGCTGGAATGTCCATTACTTTATCGCCATGACTCATCCATACGTCAAGTATGCCGTTGCCGCCATCAGTAATATGGTCTTCAATTGCATCAAATAATGCACAGCTGCCTACTTTTTCAACTTGTGCGTAGCCAAACTCTTTTTTATCAGAGCTGTGTACACTTCCACCAAGTTGAGCTGCCATTGTTTGCATACCGTAGCAAATACCTAGCACAGGCACGCCTGCATTAAATACATACTCAGGAGCGCGCGGGCTGTTTTCAAGTGTTGTTGATTCTGGACCACCAGAAAGAATAATACCTTGTGGGTTGAACTCGCGGATTTGCTCTTCAGTCACATCCCATGCCCAAAGTTCACAGTAAACACCAATTTCACGCACACGACGGGCGATTAATTGAGTGTATTGTGAACCAAAGTCTAAAATGAGAATTCGTGAATCGTGAATATCTTTGCTCATGGAGTATCTCGTAAAGTCTGATGCTAAATGCCGTTTGTTAATGTAAACGACTAAAAAGAGGGCCTGCAAAGCAAGCCCAGTATATTAAATTAATTACGCTGCTTAACCTAAGCGGTAATTTGGTGCTTCTTTAGTGATTTGCACATCATGAACGTGCGACTCACCCATACCTGCTGAAGTAACACGTACAAATTGTGGTTTTGTATTTAGCTCTTCAATTGTTGCACAACCCGTTAAGCCCATAGCGCTTCGTAGGCCGCCCACTTGCTGATGAATAATCGTTGCAATAGGACCTTTGTAAGCTACGCGACCTTCAATACCTTCAGGTACTAACTTGTCTGCTTCGTTTGATTTTTGGAAGTAACGATCTGATGAACCTTCTTTTTGATCCATCGCGCCCAATGAGCCCATACCACGGTAAGATTTGTAATAACGGCCTTGGTATAACTCAACTTCACCTGGTGCTTCTTCTGTACCAGCAAGAAGAGAACCCACCATTACACACGATGCACCAGCAACAAGTGCTTTAACAATATCACCAGAAAAACGAATGCCACCATCAGCAATAACAGGAATGTCGCGACCTTTTAAACCTTCAACAGCATCTGAAATTGCGGTAATTTGTGGAACGCCACAACCGGTAACAATACGTGTAGTACAGATAGAACCAGGGCCGATACCTACTTTAACTGCATCGGCACCGGCATCAGCTAGTGCAATCGCACCTTCAGCTGTTGCAATGTTACCTGCAATAATTTGTAAGTCTGGGTACTCTTTGCGAGTTTTAGTAACACGGTCAATAACGCCTTGAGAGTGACCATGCGATGTATCGATAAGTAAAACATCAATACCCGCTTCTACTAATGCAGCAATACGCTCATCAGTACCTGCGCCAACACTTACAGCAGCACCTACACGTAAACGACCTTGGTCATCTTTACATGCGTCAGGTTTGTCTTGGGCTTTTTGGTAATCTTTTACTGTGATCATGCCTTTGAGTTTAAATTCATCATCAACAACAAGGATTTTTTCAATGCGGTGTTCGTGCATTAAGCCTAAAATTTCTTCGCGTGCTGCGCCCTCTTTAACGGTAACAAGCTTTTCTTTTTTAGTCATAACGGTAGAAACAGGCTGTTCAAGCTTAGTTTCAAAACGCATATCACGACTGGTAACAATGCCTACAAGCACATTGTTGCTGTCGGTAACCGGAAAGCCTGAAAAACCTTTTTCGTGCGAAAGCTCAATTGCATCTGCAATTGTTAAATCGGCAGTAACCGTTACAGGGTATGAAACAATACCTGCTTCGTAGGTTTTAACTTTACGTACGTTTTTCGCTTGTTCTTCAATAGTCATGTTTTTATGAATAAAACCAAGACCACCTTCTTGCGCAAGGGCAATAGCTAAACGAGCTTCTGTAACAGTATCCATAGATGCTGAAATAAGCGGCAAGTTAAGTTTGATACCACGCGTTAAGCGAGTTGAAATATTTGCCGTGTGTGGCAAAACAGTAGAATGACCAGGTACTAAAAGTACGTCATCAAAGGTAAGAGCTTCTTTAGCGATTCTAAGCATTTTGGCAACTTCTCACATGTGGATCTAAGATAAGGAATTGCGGCCAAATTTTAACAGCGTTGTTGGCATGAGTAAATAATATTTCGCAAATATTTATGATAATATAGGGTCTATTAGCCTTTCAAGGTTAAATTTGCAGCAGTTTGTTAGGTATTTAGGCAAGGCAGAGCCTATGCAGTGTGGTTATTCCCCATAAATAGGCGATAACGTAGCATCAATACCAAACAAGCGCTGCCCAAAGGGTTCAGCCTAGGGGCGATTAACTCTTTGTTACTCGGTTTTTACTTAGCCCACTAGGTTACAAACCTCGCGCCGCGATTAAACCGCCCCTAGTTTGAACAAATTTTAATCTACAAAGGTCAATAGACCCTTGCTATAAATAGTTTTAGGTTGTTTTTTATGTTTTCGAAGCCTTCGCAGGCGGTTTACACCGTTTCACGCCTTAATAGAGAAATTCGCACAATTCTTGAGCAAGGTTTTGCATCTTTAGTGCTCACGGGCGAAATTTCTAACTTTATTACCCCTGCATCTGGACATTGGTACTTTTCGTTAAAAGACGATAAAGCACAAATTAAAGCCGCTATGTGGCGTGGGAATAATCGCAACCAAAGCTATCGCCCTGCAAATGGCGCGCAAGTTACAGTAAAAGCGCGTGTATCACTTTATGAACCTCGCGGTGACTACCAGCTTATTGTTGAGCATATGGAACCGGCCGGCGAAGGTCAGCTAAAACAAGAATTCGATGCACTTAAAATGCGTTTGGCCGCCGAAGGATTATTTAGCTCTGCGTATAAAAAACCACTTCCGCAAAACATTAATCGTATTGGTGTTATTACCTCTGCAACCGGCGCTGCTATAAAAGATATTTTAACGGTACTTAAACGCCGTGCGCCGCAGCTAGAGGTAATCATTTACCCTGCTATGGTACAAGGCAAAGAAGCACACCTACATTTAATTAATCAAATTGAATTAGCTAATGCTCGTGATGAAGTAGACGTACTTATTTTAGGACGAGGCGGCGGATCACTTGAAGATTTATGGTGCTTTAATCACGAACAGCTCGCACGGGCTATTTTTGAAAGTGAATTACCTATAGTAAGTGCAGTAGGCCATGAAATAGATACAACCATTAGCGATTACGTTGCTGATGTTCGTGCAGCAACTCCATCAGCCGCAGCTGAGCTTGTAAGCCCAAATACGCAAGAGTTACACAACAAAGTAACGCAATTGGTTAATCGTTTATCTAACGCGTTTAAGCACGACATTGCCGATAAACGCGCTCTAGCAACGCAGTTACAACACCGCCTTAATTTGTGTCATCCGCGTAATCAGCTTAGTCAAAAATCACAACGTTTGGATGAGCTAAGCATTGCGCTGCAACAAGCTATGCGTAATCGTTTATATCAGCAAGAACGCACACTCAATAACTTAACGCCTCGTTTGATGCGCCAATCACCTGATAAAAAACTCGCTTCAGCAAGCCATCAACTCTCGCAATTACAAGCTAGGCTAAACCAAGCTATACAGCATCAGTTACAACAAGCGAATAATAGCTTAGCACTGCAAGCAAGCAGGTTAGACTCGGTAAGTCCGCTTAATGTTTTAGCGCGCGGTTATAGCATCACTAAAACACAGCAAGGAAAAGTAGTTAAATCTGTGGGGCAAATTAAAACAGGCGATGTTTTAGTTACAGAGTTAGTCGATGGCTCTATAGAATCACAAATTATTTAAAGCTCTGTACTTAGCAACATTTTAAGTTCGCTATCGCTCGATGTGGAGGTAGTGCTTTTAAATTGTTGCCAAAACTCTTGTTCCATCAACTTATCGTTTAGCTCTCGCCATTGAGCATTCCCAAATGTGTCGTTATCAATGGGGGCGGCAAGTTCAAATTCACATACTGTTTTTTTACATTTTGCACTAACAACGTCAGGAATAATTGATAAATCAGCTGTTAATAAAAAATCTTGTAATGCCATTTCAGTACGATAAGCCCATTCTTCGTCGCGCGTTTGATTTTCAAATTTATCACGTAAAATCTGCTCAAAATCTGAAGGGCCCCTCATTTTCTTTAAAACACTTTTGAGCGCCGCTTTCTGTTCGGCGAGTTGCTGCTTAAGCTGAGTTACTTGCTCTTCTAAAGGTAGTTCATCAAGCATTTGGGTTTCTGAATTGGTTGTAGGCGTGTCTTCAGCGGGCTCTATACTAGCGACTTGCTCAGGTACTGCAGAGTCTGCATTACTCAATACCTCATTACTTTGTTGTTCAGTATGAAGCTTTTTCTGTTTTTCATAACTTGGCTGCGACTTAACAGATTCCGGATAACTTGAAGCTGCATTAAAGTAGCTCCAAGTTAAACCTACACCCGCAATAAACCCAATCCCTAGAGCCAATAAACTATTCTTGTTCATGTTAATTCCTTTTAAGTTTTATTATTTTTAGTTACTTATAACATTGCACTCGTGTGCGATTCGTTTTCAGGCTCAGGATTTGCTAAAAAGTTTTGGTTCATACTTTGCGCCGGACACTCACAATCCGGTCGACCAATAATTTTAGCGGGTACGCCAACAGCGGTTGTGTGTGGTGGAACATTGCTAAGTACAACTGAGCCCGCACCAATTCGTGCGCCCTCACCTACTTCAATATTACCCAGTACTTTAGCACCCGCGCCAATTAATACGCCTGCTCTAATTTTAGGATGACGATCGCCCTGCTCATTACCTGTACCGCCAAGCGTTACAGATTGCAAAATTGATACGTTATCTTCAATTACCGCTGTTTCACCAATAACAATACCGGTTGCGTGGTCAAACATAATGCCTTTACCCACTTTACATGCTGGGTGAATATCGACCCCAAACACTTCAGAATTACGGCTTTGAATAAAGCGCGCTAGCTCTTTGCGATTTTGTTGCCACAAACAATTAGCCAAACGGTGCGCCTGAATAGCATGAAAACCTTTTAGATTTAATATAACCGTAAGATAGGTTTCTGATGCAGGGTCGCGGTCTTTTACCGCTTTAATATCCTCAGCAACAAAAGATAGCATACGGTCACATTTTACAAATGCTTGGTCAAACAGCTCTCGGATAGTGAATGCAGATACCACCGCATCAGCCAACTTATTAGCAACAATAAAGCTCAATGCCGAACCTAAACAATCATGATTTAAAACACATGAATAAACATGACTTGCTAATAATGGTTCACGTTTTACTACATCGTTAGCTTCGTCGCGAAGCTGTTGCCAAATTGCATGACGCATAATACTGCACTGCCTTAAGTTGATATAAAATAGCCTTTTCCCAAGTCTAACGGATTTAACCACTAAGGTGTTAATCCCTTAGTTATTTGTTCTGGTTATTAGGTATAACTGTTTATTAAGTTTCATTATTAAATAATAAAAATGCCTCGATGCTTATAGCACCGAGGCATTATTTTAACGCTTAAAAAACACTTAAATTATTGAAATACTTTATTGACTTTCATCACTTCAATATTTTTTGCAGGAATTGCTAATTTATAATCAGCAATCACTTTATCTTCAGCCACTAATTCAGCAGGTTTATTAGTGTTATAAATCATTGGTGATGTTTGCTGCGATGCTAAACGTTTTTGCATATCAGCGCCGTCGCCAGTAATAAACACATAGTGAACATTGTCTGTTTGTAAGTTCTCTTTAATAACGCGATTTACATCAGCAAGCGTTAGCGTTTTAAGTTTGTTAGTTACGTAACTTACAAAGCTATCTGTGTTATAAAATTCGCTATCAAGTGCATAACCTAATTGGCGATTTTGACTTGCAACCATTTGCGGCACAAAGTTAATTAAAAAGTTACGCGTTGCTTCAAAATCGCCTTCGCTCATACCATTTTTAATTAGCTTATCTAGCTCAAACAAGGCGGTACGTGTTGCAAAGTGCGCATCGTTATTAGAGCGAAGTGGGCGTAACCACACTTGAAATATTTGCTCTGAGCGCCCTAGGTTTGCATCTGGCTTGGTTTGAAACATACCACGTGGAAAGTATTCAATGTATGCGTAATCGCCATAGTTCATGCCGCGAGTTTCACGAATGCGCTCATATAAAAAGCTGTTAGAACTACGGTGCTCACCAAAGTACGAACGCACAAGCCAAAGGGCTGTCCAGTCTTCACTGCTTCTAATTGTATCAATAGGGAAACCAAACGATACCGCCGTCGATTGTGCCGATTTTTCTACAATAGTTGCATGATGACCTTTAAGCACTGGCGCATCAGGAATACTTAAACGGCTTTGCTCACCTTTTGGTAGCGTTGCAAAATCGCTCATCATTTTAGCTTTAAGGTTTGCAGGCACAGCCCCAATTAAGCCAACCGTGAGTTTAGATTGCGTAAGCTCGCTGTTATAAAACGCTTTAACATCATCTAGCGTCAACGCTTCTAAATCCGAAATATCACCGTAGTTGTAACTTTCGTAAGGGTGATTGTTGTAAAGTGCACTGTATAGCACTTCTTTGCCTAGCTCTTCATCGTTAGATGCTTTTAAGCCTGATTTAATACCATCGATCATTTCTTTTTTAAGGCGTTTAAAGTCATCGTCTCTAAAGCCTGGGTTTAATAATTGATCGCTCACAAGTGAATACCACTGCGCTGCATTGTCTTTATGAATACGCCCTTGGAACGACAGCATTTCTTTATCTATTTGATAACCAAAGCTACCTGCAAGCGGATAAAGTGCTTTTTGAATATCTTTATAGCTTGTCGCCTCTGAGCCACCTTGTGCAAGCATTGCCGCAGTGAGCGCTGCAACACCTTTTTTGCCTTGAGGGTCGGCAGCCGCGCCGGTATTGAATAAAAAGTTAACATCGATTAACGGCGAGCTATTGGTTTTATCAAGTACTTTAAATGCAGGTGCCGCAGGTGCTTGTTCAAGCTTTGCAGTAAGCGCATTTAAATTAACTTCTTGCTCAAAACCTGGGGCTTTATCAAGTGCCGACATTGTTAATGTGGTACGTGCGTTATCAGTAAAGTATTTATTAGCAACGGCTTTAATATCTGCGCTGGTGATGTTATCTGCCGATTTATACAGCTGGTTTATAACCTCAGGATCGCGCTCAAAATGCATGTAGCTGGCAAGGGTTGATGCAATCGCTTGCGACGAATCTAAGCCATTAATAAAGCTGTATTTAAGATTCGATTTTAAATCACTTAGCTTTTGCTCATCAACAAGCTCAGTGCGTGCTTTTGCATAAGTTCGATTAATGGCATCGCGCGCAGTGGCTAAATCGCCTGCGTTTTCTACTTTAACAAATACGTGTAATAAACCCGGATCTTTAGTCTCTGGGTTATAGGTAAACATTTGGCTGGCAATTTGTTTGTCGACCACTAGCTCTTGATATAAATCTGAATTACTAGAAAAATAAAGCTGTGAGATTAAATCAAGCGCCGCTCTGTCTTTTTTAGCAGGCTCCCATGCAGTGCCTTTGTACGATACGAGTAACCAATGACCTGGTAGCGCTTCATCTTGCTGGTGTAAATATTTTGGTGCTTGTTGAACAGGTTCTGCTTTAATGTCAGCAACATAGTTACCCTTTTTCCAGCTGCCCCAATGCTTTTTAACCATTGCCATTGTTGCTTGTGGGTCTACATCGCCCACGATGACAAGTGACACATACTCAGGCTTATAAAACTTAGCAAAAAATTCTTTACCATAGGCCATTTGATCAGGCATGGCTTCTATGTCTTTAAAAAAGCCCATAGTGGTGTGTTTATACGTGTGCTTATCAAACGCTTTTTCGCGTACAGCGCTTAATAATTTACGAATTGGGCTCGCGTTGTTTTTTAAGTACTCACCTTTTACTGTTTGCGCTTCTGTTCTAAATTGCTCTTCGGTGTAGGTTAAGTTTTGAAAAATATCAGCTTCAAGCTCAAGTACTTTATCAAGGTGCTGCTTTGAAAAGTTTAAATGGTAATTTGTGTAATCGTTTGTTGTATATGCGCGGTTATCAACACCTGAATTTTTTAATATGTCTGAGTACACATCTTCAGGGTATTTTTGTGAGCCTTTAAACATCATGTGTTCAAAAAAGTGAGCAAAGCCTGTTTTGCCCTCTTCAACTTCGTTACGCGATCCAACCGATACCGGAATTTGCAGCGACACTACATCAGGGTAATCGGTTTTAACAACCATGACACGTAAGCCGTTTTCTAGCTCTTCAATTAAGTAATCTTGCGAAAAAACACGGTCATCAGCTTTATTTACTTGTTCTTGTTGTGCTGTTGTTTGCGTGCTTTGATTTTGTTGCATGGTGCAACCTGTTAAAGCCAGCGATACCGCTAAGCTGGTTGCTAATAATTTAAATTTCATTGTTGTCCCTTTTTAAATTGAGCAAATTTGTTGTCAGATTTAACTCTTTAATTATGCCCCAAAGCCAATAAATATAAGAGTCCCAAGGGGATTTATTATGTAAACAACTGTGTCAATTATAAATTATGGGAACAAGCACTATGAATAAACATCATGTTAATTGAAAAACTTTCATTAAATAAATCTATCTAGACGTCTAAATGGCTGCTATATTAAATCCATCAAAACAAACTTAGCTGGAATGAGGATTATGGCTTTATCACTAAAAGAGAAGATAGTGGACACCAATCAAGGTGTTTATCTTATTGGTACTACCCCGCCTAAAATTGGCACCGATAAAGCGCAATTAAAAACCATTGCAGAAAAGCTATTAGGTCGCTTACACGAAATTGAATACGACGGCGTGATAATTTACGACATTCAAGACGAAAGCAGCCGAACTAATCAAGACCGTCCATTTGCGTTTAAACAAACCGTTGATCCGCGTGAATACAGCCATTTACTTCGTAATTTATCTGCACAAGATGTGATTACTTATAAAAGTGTGGCGCAGCGTGGCGTAGGCGAATTTAAAGATTGGCTAAGTGAAACTAAAAACGACTACGATTTACAAAATGTTGTTTTAGTAGGTAGCCCATCATCGATAGGCGATATAAAGCTAAGCCTGCCAGATGCGTATAAAGCAATGGCTGAGCAGTCAGATGATTTCTTTTTAGGTGGCGTTACGATTGCCGAGCGCCATTCAAGTAAACGAAATGAGCACGAACGATTAATAGAAAAAACAGCACAAGGTTGTCAGTTTTTTATATCGCAAGCTGTTTACGACGCACAAGCTACTATAGAGTTAATTACTAGCTACGCACGTACATGTAAAGCACAAGGGATTACACCTCAACGTATTATATTAACGTTTACCCCGTGCGGCGGCGAAAAAACCTTAGAGTTTATGCAATGGTTGGGTATCTCAGTGCCAGAGGCAACTAAATGGCGCATGCTTGATGCAGACAATACATTAAGCGAATCGGTCCGTATTTGCCGCGAAAACCTCGACTTAATACTTAAAAGCTGTGCGCACCTAGACGTGCCACTGGGCTTAAATATTGAAAGCTTAACAAACCGTAAAGAAGAAATTGACGCATCAATTAACTTATACCGTTTATTAAAAGCTATTATGGAATTAAACCTTGCTGAAAAGCTAATAGCTTAAAGGCTAGGTGAGAGCTAATTAACACCCTTCTTGGCAAGCCTCATGGCTTGCTTTTTTATGTCCGTACTTTGAAAAACAAATTAATAAGTACAAGTAAAAATTTGCAGCTTAAGCTATTCATTGAAGCTATTTTTGGTTATTACTCTCAAGCCTTTTTAAGGCAAACCCCATAGAGGAGCACATAACACCAAAAATAATTCCCTCATCAGATATAAATCTAATGCTAGGAAGCGCTTCAAATAAGCTTATTATTGCTAATGAAAAAATAAAACCTATCGCAGAAAAAACCAGCCAAGTTTTTGTGGCATGAGTCATGACGAACTTCCTTTTATTATTGTGCTTTTTTAGCGAGCCTATACGCTTGTTTATTTTTATACATTGCGTGGTCTGCATCATTTAATAGCGCTTCAAAGGGCTGCTTTTGTTTATTAGTAAAACTATAACCAATACTGAGCGATAAATCGCAAACACCTTCTTTTAGTAAAACATTTGTATACTCAGTCGAAATTTTATCCATAATGTAGTTAATTTTGCTTTTATCACTTAATTGCATTACTGCAACAAACTCATCACCACCTAAACGCCCTACTATGTCGGCATCCCTTAAATGGTTTTTTAGCGTATCTGCCAATATAATTAAGGCTTTGTCACCCACTTCATGTCCAAAGGTGTCGTTTAATTTTTTAAAGTCGTTTATATCAATAAACAAGCAACATACGTCGAAGCCCAAACGCAGTGCTAAATTAAGCTTTTGCTGAGCTAGTAAGTTAAGTGCTCGGCGATTATAAATATCTGTTAATGAGTCTAACATGGCTATTTCGCGCATTTGTTCATAGCTGTAAACAAGCGCTAGGTCGTCTTCAATTAAATCGCGTAGTTGCTCTATGAGCTCAAAGTATTCATCGGTGTAGCTAGTTATTTTAGTGTCTTTTAAGCATAGCGTGCCAAATACTTCACCTTCTGGCCAATGAATAGGTAAGCCTAAGTAGGATTCAACACCGTCCTCAACTACTTCTGGGAGGGTGTTCCATGCATCGTTATTGCTTGCATCATTAACATATAAAATATTATTAGTTTCAGCGACGTGCCGACAAAAAAGAGGAGTTTGAGGGGGAAGTATCGGGTTGGTTTCAAAGCTTGAGCCACCTTCGTTATTTCTAATAACAACGCGATAGCCTTTGCTTGTTGCCTGAACTATATAACCAGACGGGGCTGAAAAAAGCCCCGTGATAAGGTCCATTGTTTTTTGCCATTTATGCAAAGATATTTGGCCATCAACACCAGAGAATGCCCATTTATCAGTTTCAAACATTAACTTTACCTCGGCTATTTAATAGCTCCAGTATAGGCAAAAAAGTAAACTAAAAGCTATTATTTACGACGTCTACTTGGCTCTCTTTTACCTGTAATGCGTTTTTTATCGCGATCTTTTCGAGATTTATTCGTATTTTTACGATTATCTTTGGGCTTTTTATTTAAGTCAGGCTCGTAACCTTCTAACCACTGCGGCGTTAAACGCGTATCGAGTAATACTTCAATTTCTTCTAGCAGCCATTGCTCATCAAGACTTACCAATGACATAGCAAGCCCTTGTTCACCAGCGCGACCTGTACGGCCAATACGGTGCACATAATCCTCGGCAATGTACGGCAGTTCAAAATTAATTACGTATCTAAGTGTAGAAATATCTAAACCACGCGCAGCGACATCGGTTGCAACAAGTACGCGTGTAATACCTTCTTTAAAGTTTTGCAGTGCACGGTCACGTGCGCCTTGCGATTTATCGCCATGGATTGATTCGGTTTTTAACCCATCTTTACACATTTCTTTAGCGAGCTGATCGGCCATTTGTTTTGTGCGCGTAAAAATAAGCACTTGGCGCCAGTTTTTCATGCCAATCATATGCGATACAAGTTCGCGCTTACGGTCTTCATCTACAGCGTAAATAACTTGCTCTACTTCAACCGCAGCTGAGTTACGTTTATCAACTTCAATTAGCTCAGGGTTTTTAAGTAGTTTTTTACTGAGTTCAAACACGCTGTCATCAAACGTAGCTGAAAAGAGTAAAGTTTGGCGATCGCCCGGGATATGTCGCAATATACGTCTAATTTCATCAATAAAGCCCATATCAAGCATGCGGTCGGCTTCGTCAAACACTAAAGAGTCTACGCTTGAAAGTACCACACTGCCTTTAACTATATGATCAAGCAAACGCCCTGGTGTGGCCACTATAACTTGTGCTGTTTTAAGTGCTTTTATTTGAGGGCCAATACTTGCACCACCATAGGCTAAAGCACCATTGATGTTAGTGCCTTGTGCGTACTTTTCAAAGCTGGCAAATACTTGCTGAGCAAGCTCTCGTGTTGGCGTTAAAATTACAACGCGGGCAAGGCCTTGCTCATCTTTTTTAGGGGTATTTAAAAGCTTATGTAACAGAGGTAAAACAAAGGCGGCGGTTTTACCCGTACCTGTTTGCGCGCTGCCCATTACATCACTTCCGGCTAAAATAGGCGGAATAGTTTTAATCTGAATTGCGGTAGGTTGAGTGTAATTATTTTGCTCAATCGCTGTTAATAATAACGGGTCGAGATTAAGTGATGAGAACGTAGTGGCAGACATAGGCTTAGCTTTAAAATAACAAAGAGCGCTATTGTACGCATATTACTGTACTGCGTAAATTAACCAGTCCAGAAAAGTATTTAATCGTGGTTGCTCACTTTCACTTTAGCGCTAAAAACAATAAAAAAGGCGCTAAATAACAGTTGTATTTAGCGCCTTTTATAATTTTATGTAGCTTTAAGCTGGCTTTAGTGTTGCTTTACGTTCGTTGTAAAACGCAATTAAATCATCAACTGTTGCTTGGCAGTATTCGCGAATACCCGAAACCACCATGTGCTTTTCACCACTGCCCACTTTAACGCCGTTTTCTAACAGGTTAAAACGTAGTGTAATTTTTCCGCGCTTACCAGTGTACTCAAAGCTTGGCTCTGCAAATTCAAGTATTGGCGCTGTTATATCAAGGTTATCAAGATTAATAAGCATTGATTCGTAAATTATCATCGGACGAGCAGGGTTTATCATTACCTCTTGCTTGCCCATTAATGGGATAATTACATGCGGGAAGGTAGTACCAGAAAACTCAACATAATTTTTTATTAGACTATTAGTTAGTGCTGGGCATTGGCTGGTTTTACCGCTGCGCTTTACCTTTAAAATGACTTTTTCGCCATTGGTTACATCAAACTCATCGGCTCCCTCAGGGAAATGAAGTTTGGTGTTTTCATCAACCATACCGGCAAAAGTAAATTCCATTTGTTCACTAATACCGTAGCGGTCTAGTACCAATGAAAAAAGTAAGTCTCCTGGCGCGCAAAACTTTTTGGCATCTTTGTCATGAAGTGGATTGTAATCGTCAGCAACGCATTTAGCGAAGCGACAACCCTGCTCACGAGAGATAGAAACATAATCAGCATGCTGCTGAAAAAAAGGACTTAACATAGTTTGTTCACTGCTTAAACTGCTTATAACCTATCTATATTACCAGAAAAAAAATATTGAGAGGTCGAATCTGTTAGATTAATGGCTAAATAAAACAGAGCAATAAAAAACAATGACCTTTTATTTGTTAGCGCTATCAATTATATGTGTTTTTCCGTACTGCAAAATATCAATAATGCGGCAACCCCTTTGGCACTACTTAATGGCTTTAAGTGTTCTAAGTGCGTATTTTCAAGGTTATGTAAATTTATATGCTCTGCTCAGCATTGGGCTTTACGTTGTTTTATACTACTGCGCGCTAAATGCAAAGCGAGCAATAATACGCGCTATATTAAGTACTGTTTTTATAACTTTCTCACTGGCATTAGCACTTCATTGGGTGCCTGGTTTTAATAACCTCCCTATTGTTATAGATGAGCGTATTACAAGCGATGCGATTGCTTTTACCTTTTATGCTAATTTTGATAAAGCTATGGCGGGGTTATTTCTTTGTGCTTACTTTTATTCGAATAAAAAAGCTTTAAAAGCAGACTCTAATAAAGTAAGTCGATTAAACGTTAAACAGCCCATTTTTATAATTATTGCTACGGTTTTAGCTTCGCTCACTGTGGCTTTAATACTTGAACTTGTAAGTTTTAACCCAAAAGTGCCCGACTTTTGGTTAGCCTTTATTGCTATTAATCTTTTATTTACCTGTGTTGCCGAAGAAGCTTTATTTCGAGGTTTACTTCAAACTAAGCTTAGCAAAATAATTACACCGACCCGTTTAGCAATACTTGCCCCTGTAATTACTGCATGTATTTTTGCTTTAGCACATTTTGCTGGAGGAATTAACTATGTATTGGTTTCATTTATTGCAGGCTTAGGATACGGCTATATTTTTTATAAAACGCAGCGTTTAGAATGGGCTATTATATGCCACTGGTTAGTGAACGTTTTTCACTTCTTTTTGTTTACTTACCCTATGCTCAGTAAAATCTAAATACATTTACAAATGCTAACAATTTACCCGTTAGCAAACATTGCCAGCGTTTGATTTTGTTAGTAATTTACTACTTTAAATAATAAATTAAAGGACTAATAAATATGCTACGTTTTATAGCGGCAATAACAGTGCTGGCCACAATAACCGGTTGTTCAGGAATGACCTATCATACAGACATAGACAACGGTGTTTTATCTCAAGAAATTGGCACCTACGTTAATAAAAGAGATTTACAGCAATTTTATAGCGACCAAGAAGCACACGAAAGTGGCGCAACACTTTTAGGCCGAATAGAAGGTGAAAGCTGTGATGGCGACGGTATGGGCAACAATAATGTAAGCTACAATCGCTCTAAATCAAACGCGATTGATTTACTTAAAGCTGATGCTATGCGCAGGGGCGGGAATGCTTTTACTATTAATTCCTGTAGTGAAACCTCTGTATCGTACTGCGACCTATCTGTTTTATGCACCGGACAGGCCTACGACTATTAATAAGTAAAAGTGCAAATTATATATTAAGCGCAAAGCTCAGTAGTACACGCTTTCCAGACTCGATTTTAGATACGCTGTGTTCGTACTTATCGGGTCTGAACAAATACACGCGATTAAATAAATTTATAATGCATTTTGAGCATTTAAAGACCCCACCCGCTTTAGGTTTCTCTAATACAAAATTGAGCTTGTAATAGCGCCCTTGCTGCACAGGGTCAATATGGTTCATTACGCTATGATTGGTTGGGTAAGTAACAAGGTTTATCGAAAATGTGTTACTGCTAAAAATGGCTTTGTTTTTAACGGTTGCAATCATACTGCCTCCTATGAGTTTATATGTCCTATTGTATCATTGGGCTAAGTACTAATACTTTAGTTAAACAATATCAAAATACGATGT
>NZ_JACJFD010000090.1:0-318 GCF_014164415.1 Pseudoalteromonas sp. SG43-1
GACTCGAAAAATAAAGGGTGTATTATTCGCATCCCTTGAGACGCTAAAGCGACTCAAAACGTTCTTTAACAATATAAAGCAATCATCTGTGTGGGCACTCGTACAGATTGAGTTCTAACAGCCAACCTACTTAGGTAGCGAGGCAAAAAAATTAGAGTCTCAATTGAAAACTGAGTGACCAACAGAAGTAACTTATTTATAAGTTGCTTCGGCACAGTCAATTCAATATCGAAAGATATTAAAAAATTCAGAATTCATTGAGCTGTCGAAAGACATAAAACTTTTTAATTGAAGAGTTTGATCATGGCTCAGATTGAA
>NZ_JACJFD010000091.1:0-318 GCF_014164415.1 Pseudoalteromonas sp. SG43-1
AATAGGAAAGCGTAATATGCGCAGCCCTAGCGAGATAAAGTTCAACTTTATAATCGCAACGTTCTTTAACAATATAAAGCAATCATCTGTGTGGGCACTCGTACAGATTGAGTTCTAACAGCCAACCTACTTAGGTAGCGAGGCAAGCAAATTAGAGTCTCAATTGAAAACTGAGTGACCAACAGAAGTAACCTATTTATAAGTTGCTTCGGCACAGTCAATTCAATATCGAAAGATATTAAAAAATTCAGAATTCATTGAGCTGTCGAAAGACATAAAACTTTTTAATTGAAGAGTTTGATCATGGCTCAGATTGAA
>NZ_JACJFD010000092.1:0-308 GCF_014164415.1 Pseudoalteromonas sp. SG43-1
TAAGTACCAGCATATGTGGGGCTATAGCTCAGCTGGGAGAGCGCCTGCCTTGCACGCAGGAGGTCAGCAGTTCGATCCTGCTTAGCTCCACCACTTTTACTTCTTAAAAATAAATATTCTTTATCAGGCCATTAACCGCCTGAGAATAGAGTGTGTTTAATTTTGAGAAGTTTTTACATCTCTTGCTCTTTAAAAATTTGGAAAAGCTGATAATAAAATTCTGATAGATACATTGTATTTATCAAGAGTTTTCAAAAGTAAAAAAAGAATGGTAGCAGTACCATTCAGTGCCATTTGATTAACGTTTT
>NZ_JACJFD010000093.1:0-278 GCF_014164415.1 Pseudoalteromonas sp. SG43-1
GGGTCTTTGTTTTGTGACAGTTTAACTTCGCCAGAAGTTAATATTGAATACTAAAGTAGATACCAATCAATCAACGTAAAACGTTAATCAAATGGCACTGAATGGTACTGCTACCATTCTTTTTTACTTTTGAAAACTCCTGATAAATACAATGTATCTATCAGAATTTTATTATCAGCTTTTCCAAATTTTTAAAGAGCATATTAATTAGTTATTCCGAAGAACAAGCACTAATTAACAATCATCTGTGTGGACACTACGAACAAATAAGTTCTAAA
>NZ_JACJFD010000094.1:0-278 GCF_014164415.1 Pseudoalteromonas sp. SG43-1
TTTAGAACTTATTTGTTCGTAGTGTCCACACAGATGATTGTTAATTAGTGCTTGTTCTTCGGAATAACTAATTAATATGCTCTTTAAAAATTTGGAAAAGCTGATAATAAAATTCTGATAGATACTTTGTATTTATCAAGAGTTTTCAAAAGTAAAAAAGAATGGTAGCAGTACCATTCAGTGCCATTTAATTAACGTTTTACGTTGATTGATTGGTATCTACTTTAGTATTCAATATTAACTTCTGGCGAAGTTAAACTGTCACAAAACAAAGACCC
>NZ_JACJFD010000095.1:0-271 GCF_014164415.1 Pseudoalteromonas sp. SG43-1
ACAACGTTGATAGGCAAGATGTGGAAGTGGTGTGAGCCATTAAGCTAACTTGTACTAATTACCCGTGAGGCTTAACCATACAACGCCAAACGCGTTTTATGCGACAGTTTGACAGAAGTTAATATAACTAAAGTAGAAATTACTTAGAAAGACTTAAAAAATATTATCAGATATTTTCCAAATTTTAGAGGTGACTCTTAGCGCGTAGCGTTAACATTGAGGCACCTTGCGCAAAGAAAATGGTAGCACTACGTGCTTGTCATTGATTCTT
>NZ_JACJFD010000096.1:0-263 GCF_014164415.1 Pseudoalteromonas sp. SG43-1
GTTCGAATCCCCTTGGGGACGCCACTTACTATTTTAAGTATTGTGTAAAGCAGTGTGACACCGCACTCTCTATGCACGACGTTATCAAGAGTACTAATCTCTTGGGGACGCCACTTACTTATTTTAATAGGGAAGTGTAGTGTTATTAAGAAAGCTCGCCTGAAACGAGTCTAAAAATTCAGTTGTCCTAGTGACACATTTATGTGTCCCCATCGTCTAGAGGCCTAGGACACCGCCCTTTCACGGCGGTAACAGGGGTTCGA
>NZ_JACJFD010000097.1:0-260 GCF_014164415.1 Pseudoalteromonas sp. SG43-1
TGAGGCTTAACCATACAACGCCAAACGCGTTTTATGCGACAGTTTGACAGAAGTTAATATGACTAAAGTAGACATTACTTAGAAAGACTTAAAAAATATTATCAGATATTTTCCAAATTCAGTTAGTGCGTAGAGATACGAATTAACGCCCAAATTTGCTTGGTGACAATAGCGTTTTGGACCCACCTGACTCCATGCCGAACTCAGTAGTGAAACGAAACAGCGCCGATGATAGTGTAGCATTTGCTATGTGAAAGTAG
>NZ_JACJFD010000098.1:0-258 GCF_014164415.1 Pseudoalteromonas sp. SG43-1
GGCAAGATGTGGAAGTGGTGTGAGCCATTAAGCTAACTTGTACTAATTACCCGTGAGGCTTAACCATACAACGCCAAACGCGTTTTATGCGACAGTTTGACAGAAGTTAATATGACTAAAGTAGATATTTACTGAAAGACTTAAAAAATATTATCAGATATTTTCCAAATTTTAGAGGTGACTCTTAGCGCGTAGCGTTAACATTGAGGCACCTTGCGCAAAGAAAATGGTAGCACTACGTGCTTGTCATTGATTCTT
>NZ_JACJFD010000099.1:0-255 GCF_014164415.1 Pseudoalteromonas sp. SG43-1
GAGCTGCAGGGCACCAGTAATGAAATTGGTGGCACTGTTACACTCACCATCACCGACAGCGCAGGCGCTGTGCAAACCATTGAGACCCTAGTTGGCAGCGATGGCCACTGGAACATTGAGATTCCAGGTGCCCTTGCACAAGGTGACTTTACTGTAAGCGCGAGTATTACCGATGCGGCAGGCAACGAGAGCACAGCAAACAGCAGTGGTAATGTGGATACTATTACGCCAATCGTCACCGTTGATGCACTGGGC
>NZ_JACJFD010000009.1:0-116720 GCF_014164415.1 Pseudoalteromonas sp. SG43-1
GAACGTTGCGATTATAAAGTTGAACTTTATCTCGCTAGGGCTGCGCATATTACGCTTTCCTATTTTTTTGTCAACACTTAAATTTAAACTTTCTAAAAAGATTCAATCTAAGTTTTACTTAACACACTGAGTAGTTCGTGCTTCGCTATGCGTTGGCGTTTCCCGTCTCAGTGGGGTCGCATTATAGGGAGATCCGAAAACAGATCAACCCTTTTTTGAAGAAAACTTGAAATAATGTGCTGTTCGCACATATTTACATCGAAATGGTTACTTTAAACACTAAAAAGGCCCTGATGGGCCTTTTTAATTAGTTTACTATGAGCTTCCAGCCAAGTTTTCCTTGCTGTTTAGACTCTTGTTGCAGCTCGCTGGCCATTAATGGATGATCTTTTAACCAGTTACTTTCAAACTTAAGGTCTAACACTTCATTTTTAGCAGTTAACTCAAACTTAGGCAGTACATCATCTTGTCTGCGCATTGATAAAATGACTGCTATTCGTAGTAATCTCACTATATATTGTGCTAATAGACTATTTACGCCGAGTGAATTAAAACAACCTTTTGAAAAATCAGATCGATGTGCATCTGCTACCGCTACTATTAATTTATGCTCTGACTGTGAAAAACCAGGCATATCGGTATTTTCCAAAATATAAGCGGTATGTTTATGGTACTGCTTATACTCTATTAGTAATCCAATCTCATGAAGCTGCGCTACCGCTTTTAATAGTGGTAACCCATTTAAGCTTTCAATTGGCCAATCTTTATCAATACTCAGCGCTAACTGCATTGCCAAGCTTGAAACTCGACACGCTTGTTTTTGATCAACATGATAACGGCTCATAAACCCATCAACAGTGCGTTTGCGAATGTCGTTATTATGAAACTCCGGAACCATGCTATATAAAACACCTTCACGCAGTGCTCCACCCGCCAATCCCATTTTTTCTATTTCAAGAGATTCAAATAGTGCGATTAAGATTGCAAGTCCTGATACAAATACCAGTCGACGGTCTTCACTTAACCCAGGAAGGTCTAGCGCTGCAATAGTGCTAAATGTAATTGCTTGATCTTTTATGGTGTTGAGCTTTTCAAGTGTAAGTAAGTCGTCAAGATTTTGCGCGACCATAATTTCTTGAATTGCTTGTACTGTACCAGAAGCTCCAGATGCAATTTGCCATCCCGCTGCTTTATACTCTGGAGAAATTTCATCAATGACTGTACGAGCCGCTTTTATTGCTGCGTTAAAGTTACTCTTACTTAGTTGGCAATCTTTAAAATAGCGTTCAAGATAGGTAACACACCCCATATTGAGGCTTTTGTAATGTAGGGCATCAAATGCTTTACCAATTACAACTTCTGTACTTGCACCACCAATATCAATAACAAGCTGTTTGCCAGTACAAGATGAAGTATGGGCAACACCTTTATAAATTGTGCGCGCTTCTAATTCTCCGCTGATAACATTAATGTTATGACCTAGAATTTTTTCGGCATGATTTTTAAATACTTCGGCGTTAGTTGCTAAGCGTAAGGTAGCTGTTGCTACTATGGTGATGTTTTTGTCTGGGATATCTTGTAGACGCTCAGCAAAAAGGGCAAGGCATTCCCAGCCTCGCTGCATTGCTTCAGTACTTAATACGTTTCCTTTATCAAGCCCTGCGGCTAATCGGACTTTGCGTTTAACACGTCCAATTGTTTGTAGACCGCCAGCAATTGATTTGGCAATAAGCATATGAAAGCTATTTGAGCCCAAATCAATAACTGCGTACACATTTTTTTGCGGTTTAAGTTGCCCCACCGTTCAAAAACCTCTAGTTACTACTACTTATACAAACGGTCGCTTACGACCGTCCTTTTTGGTAACTATTATTTGGGCGACGTCCGCTGTTATTACTACGGTTACGTGGACCTGTTGAATAGTTGCGCTTTCTTTGAATAATAGGCTGAGTTAAATCATCTAGCAATGCTGTTTTATCATAATGTGATAAAGGAATGCTATGCTCTATATATTCTTCAATTTCATGCAGGTTGTATGCATATTGCTCACATGCAAAACTAATTGCGTGGCCTGATGCACCAGCGCGGCCAGTACGGCCAATACGGTGAACATAATCTTCACAATCGTCAGGTAAATCAAAGTTAAACACATGACTTACTTCTGGAATATGAAGACCACGCGCTGCAACATCGGTCGCAACTAAAAAGTCTAAATCACCTTTACTGAATTGCGCTAATATAGTTTGGCGTTTTTTCTGGTTAACATCACCAGTAAGCATACCTACACGATGACCGTCTGATTTAAGCCAAGCATAAACCGTCTCACAACTATGCTTGGTATTTGCAAACACGATTGCCTTCTCTGGCCATTCTTCTTCAATTAAGGTTAACAACAGCTTAATTTTATCTTCTTGCGAAGGATGAAATAGCTCTTCTTGAATACGTTTACCCGTTTTAACGTCAGGTTCAATTTGAACATGCTCTGGGTTTGTCATGTGCTCAAAAGCTAATTCTTGTACGCGGTACGACAATGTGGCAGAGAATAATAAGTTTAAACGCTTTGATGTATCTGGCATACGATCGAACATATAGCGAATATCTTTGATAAAACCTAAATCGAACATACGATCGGCTTCGTCCAGCACGACTACCTCAATTTCATTAAGGGTGTAACAGCCTTGCTTATACAGATCAATTAGGCGACCTGTAGTACCAATTAAAATATCAACGCCTTTTTCTAGTTGTGCACGTTGTTTTTCGTAATCTTCGCCACCATATACTAAACCTAAGTTAAGATTACAGTGCGGCGCTAAAATTTTAGCATCTTTGTGTATCTGAATCGCAAGCTCCCGAGTAGGGGCCATGATCAGGGCTCTTGGATGTTTACTAGGTGCTTTGCTAGATTGTAATAACCGATGGCACGTGGCGGTTAAAAACGCCAACGTTTTGCCTGTACCCGTTTGAGCTTGGCCCGCGATATCGCGTCCATCACAAATAAAAGGTAGGCATTTTGCTTGAATAGGTGTGCAATATTCAAACCCATTCTCGGTTAAACCGGCAACCACTTCCGGTGCGATAGCAAAGTCTGAAAACTTTTTATCGGTTAAATGTGTCTTAGTCATAGCGTTTAAGCATAACGTTTAAACTTGCAATAAGAAACAAGAGTGTTTAAATACGCACTAAATATTTCGCCTAACTAAATCGGAGAGCGCAATGAGCGAGAAAATAATCCAAATTACTGACGATAGCTTTGAAGCTGACGTATTACAATCAGACAAACCAGTACTAGTAGATTTCTGGGCTGAATGGTGTGGACCTTGTAAAATGATCGCCCCTATTCTTCACGAAGTTGCTGATGAATACGACAGCCGTGTGACTGTTGCTAAATTAAATATTGACCAAAATGCTGGCACACCGCCAAAGTTTGGTATTCGTGGTATCCCTACTTTACTTCTTTTTAAAGATGGCCAAGTAGCTGCAACGAAAGTAGGTGCTCTTTCAAAAACTCAACTTATCGAGTTTTTAGAAAACAACATCTAACGGTAAGCTAGAACAATAAAAAGGGCTTTTTTGCCCTTTTTTAAATTTATTTTGTATAAAGACTGGACGCTTTGCCAGTGAACTGCTAGTTTATAAAGCCAACTAATCCTTAGTTATATTCAACAAACCTCACTCAACGATCAAAGCGATTTTGAGTATGACAACTGTAATAAAGAACCCACCAATATGCATTTACGCGAATTAAAAGACAAGTCGATTAAAGAGCTTGTAGACTTAGCTGAGTCCATGGGGCTCGAAAACGTAGCCCGCTTAAGAAAGCAAGATATCATTTTTGCCATTCTTAAATCCCATGCCAAAGGCGGAGAGAATATCTTCGGCGGCGGTGTATTAGAGATTTTACAAGATGGTTTCGGCTTCTTAAGATCATCAGAAGCCTCTTACTTAGCTGGGCCAGATGACATTTATGTTTCACCTAGCCAAATTCGCCGTTTCAGCATGCGTACTGGCGATTCAATTTCAGGCCTTATTCGTCCACCTAAAGACGGTGAACGTTACTTTGCTTTACTCAAAGTAAATGAAGTTAACTTTGATAAACCTGAAAACTCTCGAACTAAAATTCTTTTTGAAAACCTTACTCCACTACATGCAAACGAACGTTTTCGCATGGAACGTGGTAACGGCAGTAAAGAAGATATTACAGCCCGTGTACTTGATTTAGCATCTCCTATTGGCCGCGGCCAACGTGGCTTGTTAGTAGCTCCGCCAAAAGCGGGTAAAACAATGCTACTTCAAAACATTGCACAATCAATTACGCATAATCACCCTGATGTAACATTAATGGTTTTACTTATTGATGAACGTCCGGAAGAAGTAACTGAGATGCAACGCCTTGTTAAAGGTGAAGTTATTGCATCAACGTTCGATGAGCCAGCTTCTCGTCACGTACAAGTTGCCGAAATGGTTATCGAAAAAGCAAAACGCCTAGTTGAACATAAAAAAGATGTTGTTATCTTATTGGATTCAATCACTCGTTTAGCACGTGCTTATAACACCGTTATTCCTTCATCAGGTAAAGTACTTACTGGTGGTGTTGACGCTAACGCATTACATAAACCTAAGCGCTTCTTTGGTGCTGCACGTAACGTTGAGGAAGGTGGTAGCTTAACAATTATAGCTACAGCGCTTATCGATACCGGCTCTAAAATGGATGAAGTTATCTACGAAGAGTTTAAAGGTACTGGTAACATGGAACTTCACCTTAACCGTAAAATTGCGGAAAGACGTGTATTCCCTGCTATCGACTTTAATCGTTCAGGCACTCGTCGTGAAGAATTACTAACAAAACCAGATGAGCTTCAAAAGCTTTGGATTTTACGTAAAATTGTTCATGACATGTCAGAAATTGATGCAATGGAATTCTTAATCGATAAACTATCGATGAGCAAAACCAATGATGAATTTTTTGATTCGATGAGACGCCAATAAAGCGTTTTAGCTGAATAAAAAAAGCGCCTAAGGCGCTTTTTTTATGTCTGGATTAAACACAGTTTAACTTTCGTTATACTTTTTAAGTACACTCTGCAGCGTATCAACGAGCGCTTTAAAGTCATTCGCACTACTTTTTTGGGTCCTGCGTAAAAGGGCTCTATCTAAACTTTGAGCCGATTGCGCAATTTCATCTAAACCAAACATTTGCGCCGCTCCTAAAATGCGATGACTATCTTTTTGTAGCGCGGCTAAATCTTCACTTATGAAATGCTGAGTAATCGTTTCACTCTCCAAAGCAAAGCTTTGCTTAAAACTAATGACAAGATCGCTCATATCAACTTCATTTTGCTTTGTAATTGGCTGATCTTCTGCATTATGTAGGTGGCTGGAAAGCGCTTTATAAAATGACTCTTTATCTATCGGTTTACCTAAGTAACCACTAAACCCTAACTCTAAATAGCCATCCACTTCATGACTCATAGCATTTGCAGTTAAAGCAAAAATAGGCCGCTCAAAACCACACTGTTTTAATAGCTGAAAAGCAGAACGCCCATCCATCACAGGCATTTGAATATCGAGTAGCACTAAATCAGGATACTCTTTTAAGCACTGCTCTACCGCTTGCTCACCGTTTTCAACGGCAATAACCTCGAGCCCCATTGAACGTAAATAGCGGCTTATTAACCTTCGATTATCAGGGTGATCTTCTGCTAGTACAACACGCCCTGCCAATTGCTTATTTACCTTTGGAGCACTTTGAGTTTCAATCAGGCTTTGCGATTTATTTACTTCTGCGCACGGTAAAAAGAACGAAAACTGACTGCCCTTTTTGTATTCGCTTTGTACACTGATATAACCGCCCATCATCGCGGCTAATTGTTGCGATAAGCTAAGGCCTAACCCTGTCCCCCCAAAGCGACGGCTAATACTGTTATCAGCTTGGCTAAAGCATTCAAAAATAAGCTTTAACTGTTTAGAGCTCATACCAATACCGGTATCTTTTACAATAATCACTAGCCCTTGTTCACTCTTATTTAAAGCAATAATGATTTGGCCAGCGTGAGTAAACTTAATAGCATTAGCACATAAATTTATAAGAATTTGTTTTACGCGTATTAAATCCAGCTTAGTGTAAAACTCATTACCCACTTGATTGTCTAAAATGAGGCGTAAATTTTTTGCTTTTGCTTGAGTGATAAACATTGCATGTACGTCATTTACAAGCTCTACAATATCAAAGCACGAAATATTTAACTCTAACCTATTAGCTTCAATTTTACTTAAATCGAGCACGTCGTTTATTAAGCTTTTTAAATGGTCGCTATGGCGCTGAATTACTCTTAATTCATCTTTAAGTGACTCAGGCTCATATAATTCATTAATTAAAGCATCTGTTTGCCCTAAAATAGCCGTTAGTGGAGTGCGGATTTCGTGGCTAATATTGGCCAAAAACTGGCTTTTAACATCGTTAGCTTCTCTTAGCTCCTGTGCTATTGCCTGTAACTCGGCAGTGCGCTGCGTAACTTGCTCTGTTAACTGCTGCTTAGCGCGTTTTTCTGCGCCACGGCGGTAAAGCGCAATACCAGTTACAACAACCAAAAGTAATAGTAAAAAAGAGAATAAAGTAAGCTGAGAACGCTGCGACATTTTTAGCTCTTGCACACGTCGATCTTGTTTAAGTTTTTCTATTTCTTGGTTTAATTGTGTTGCTTTAAATTGATGCTGAAGTACCGCTAGTGCATTTATAATTGCTGTACTTCTGAGTTTTCGTAGCTCACTAATATATTCTTGTTGCAAGGCCATTGCGCTTGAATAATCGCCTTTACTGGCTTCAAGTAGTGCTTTAGTCCCTAAACCCTCCCTAATTATTCGCTCACTGCCATATTCGTGGGCAAGTGAAATAGCTCTATCTAAACTTATTTTCGCCTCTTCTAAGTTGCCTTTAACAAACTGAATTTTACCAAGCGCATGTAGCGCATTAAGCTCTAAATTATGGTTACCTATTTTAAGCGCATAGTACTCACCTAATTTAGCTTGCTCGTACGCTTCATCTACTTTTTTTAACACTAAATTAGTATTTGCCAAGTTAGTATATTGCGTAGATAACTTATTGTAATCATTGGCTGAAATATAATAACGCAGCGCTAGCTGGTAATAATGAAGTGCTAAGTCAAATTGATTACTCTCCATATGAGCAACACCCATATTGTTGTATACCTGCGCAATACCACTTTTATCATCTAACCGCTGATAAACTTTAAGTACATCTTGATAAAGACTAAATGCACTATCGTAGCGTGATAAGCGTATATAAACGCCTGCTATATTAAGTAATATGTCGGTTTGATCTTGCTCACTACCGTGCGCTTCGTAAATAGCTTTTGCCTTTAAGTAAAACTCTAGGGTATCGCCTAGCTTATTCATATTAAAATAAGCCAAACCAATATTATTTAGTAAATTTGCTTGTTCAAGTAGTTGTTCATTTTTTTCAGCTAATACTAGGGTGCGGGTATATTCACTTATGGCCTTTTGAAATAGGCCTTGATAAAAAAGTGCTACACCTTGCATTTTTATTGCACGAAAGTGCTCGTCAGGAAAGAAAGTATCTGAAGTGTTTTTTTCTAATAATTTAAAATAGTGTAAAGATTCTTTAAAATTATCAGCCGATAACGCACTATTACCTAATGCCGAATAAACAGCGACACGCTCTTTTTTAGAAACGTTTTGATTAGCAAGTAACGTATTTGCTAATTGTAATTTAGGCTCCCACTGCACTTCGTTTTTGAATTGCTCAAATAACGAATCACTATTTTGGGCATAGCTAGGAGCTATTAGTACACAGCATATAGTAAATAAGAGGCATTTAAACTTGCCCAGCATAATTTTAATCCTTCAAACCGTTACTTATATCAGTGTAATCTTTATTGAAGATACACTAACTACTAGGGCCTAAACAATGCTTAACCCACTGATTGATGAGATTTTTGAGCTGATATTAACAAGGCAGGTTTGGCAAGTTCATACTTTAGCAGCAGAACTGACAAACCGCAGCGCAATAACAACACTCGATAAAAGCCCTGAATGTGATTTATTTAAACGTAACTTTTTAATTATGAATGCATTGTACCAACTGCAGGCACAATTACGCCCTCAAAGTTTACTCATTTCAACTCTGCATATCGAGCTTTTAGAAAAAGAAGATAATAGTTTAGTAACAACGAACGAAAATTTGCGAGATTATTATTTAGATTGGCGTAATTACGATACCGGTGAAGAGAAAATTGATGAGCTTTTGAATAGTTTTTGGCGTCAGTTTAAAACGACATCACCACAACAAGTATTAAATGACAATGAATTTAAAGCGTTGGCTTTAGAGTGGAAGTTACCCGAAAATTTCACTCTTAAAAACGTTCAAAAGCGCTGGAGACAACTTGCATTACAGATGCACCCAGATAAACCAAATGGTTGTGAAGTTAAGTTTAAAAAAATAAAATTACAATACGAGCAGCTAAAGGTAGCTGCTCGCTAATTTGTTAATTTAGCGGTTTAAATTAACGAGTAAGGCGACGAGCGCGTATTTTACGCCCTTTAATGTTGCCTTCGGTTAGTTTGCGAAGTGCTGGTTTTGATGAGTTACGTTCAACAGCAACAAATGCTACGTTATCAAGTACGTTAATTTTACCTACTTGACGACCTGCAACCCCATCCTTACCTGTTAGAGCACCAAGAATATCGCCTGCACGTACTTTTTGCTTTTTACCTGAATCAATCATCAAAGTAACCATTTCAGGGCGGTACGGCGGTTTATCTAATAAATTAAACGGCGGCATTTGCTCTGGAGTAATATCACGCTCGTAATGATCGCCAATTTGTGCAATTTTAAACGCTTCAGCTTCACCATAAATAGAACAAGCAATGCCCTTTTTACCAGCACGACCAGTTCGGCCAACACGGTGAACATGTGTTTGCGTGTCATGTGCTAAATGGTAGTTAATAACCATATCCATGTCATCAATATCTAAACCTCGTGCAGCAACATCGGTTGCAACAAGTATTGAAGCACTTTTATTTGAAAAGTGAATTAGCGTACGTTCACGATCGCGTTGCTCTAAATCACCGTGCAATGCAACAGCGCTGAAGCCTTCGTCAGCTAAATCATCACACACTTGTTGAGTTTCTACTTTGGTATTACAAAATACAACACAGCTTTGTGGTGTAAATTTAAGAAGTAATAACTTAAGCGTTGGATAGCGCTGCTTATTGTTATCCATTTTGTAGAAGTACTGCTTAATTGTGCTTTTGGCTTGCTCTTCTTCTACTTTAACCATTTCTGGATTTTTAAGTACACGCTTAGCAATTGCTTCAATAGCTCTTGGGAAAGTAGCACTAAATAACAATGTTTGACGATTTTGTGGAATACGCTCAATAATTGCATCTAATGTGTCTTGAAAACCCATATCAAGCATTTGATCGGCTTCATCAAGCACCAATGTTTCCACATCATCTAAACGTAGAGTACCTTTACGAATATGGTCATCAACACGCCCTGGCGTGCCAACAATAATATGCGCACCATGTTCAAGTGAACCTATTTGCGGGCCAATTGAAACACCACCACATAACGTCAATATTTTAATGTTATGAATGCCGCGCGCTAATTTACGCATTTCAACTGCAACCTGCTCGGCAAGTTCACGAGTCGGACACAAGACTAAAGATTGAATACGAAAGCGTTTTACATTTAATTTAGCTAACACACCCAAGCTAAACGCAGCAGTTTTACCTGAACCGGTTTTTGCCTGAGCAATGATGTCTTTACCAGCAAGTACAGGCGGCAAACTTTGCGCTTGTACAGGTGTCATGTGGGCATAGCCAAGGGTTGATAAGTTATCAACGAGTCCAGCCGGTAAAGCCAAAGATGAAAAAGCAGTTGAAGTCACAGTAAGTTCCATAGCAATAAAATAACATGGGAGAAAGCCCCACTAATATGCAGCTTATAATAGCAGAATTCGTAATTGGCAACCATTAACAAACACATTATAAAACATGTTAATGAAAGGTGTTGAAAATGATAGTAGTTTGCATTAAGATCGCGATTGTTTTTTTACATACCTGCGCTGGAAGCAATTAATGAAACTGAATTCTATTTACATAGCTCTATTAGCAAGCATTACGACAAGCACATATGCAAACACTACCGACCTTGAACGCATAGAAGTAAAGGGTAGCTACTTTAACGATTACAAAGTAGATAACGCTAATGGCGCAATGAGAACATCAGCTTCATTACTTGAAACTGCACAATCTGTCACTGTAATAACCGACACTATTATTAGCGAACAGCTTGCCACTACACTTGGCGAAGTACTCACAAATGACGCAAGCTTAACTGCAGGCTCACAACAACGAAATCGTGAGGTATTTAACTTACGCGGCTTTGAGCTGAGCTCATCGACAGGTTATTTACGCGACGGTCATCAGCATTGGTCGCACTATCAGCAACCAATCGAAATTTTGCAGCAAGTTGAAGTAATTAAAGGCCCATCAAGTATTTTATATGGTCAGTCAGGCCCGGGTGGCTTGGTTAACATGGTAACTAAAAAACCTACAGCACAAACACTATTTAATGCCAGTGCCGATGTAGATCAGCATGGCTCAACCCGCTTTATGGTTGATGCTGCAGGTGCCTTGACTGAATCGGAAGATTTACGTGCTCGCGGGATTTTAGTAAAGCAAGACGTTGACTACTGGCGTGAGTACCAAAACGGTGAAAATCGTGAACGCGACCGCTTTTTAGGTGCTTTAATTGTAGATTACGATATTAGCGATAACGCATTAGTACGTGTGCATTACGACCGCACAGATGACGAAGCAGGTTTAGATACTGGCGCATGGATAGACGATAATGCTAATGTAATTGGTAGCGATAAAACAATCCGTGATATGTCTTGGGCGTTTACCGATATTACCGTAGAAAACCTAGGTGTAGACCTAGAAGTATTTTTAACCGATAACTGGCAAGTAAAACTTGGCTATAACGAACAAACGTTTGAACGTCAACGCTTTGAGTCAGCACCTCGCATGCCTAGTAGCTTTGCTGAAGGTGACAGCTATGAATCTCGTCCTTACGACCGTTTTGACGATTGGCAATTTAAAACTGCATTTATTGATTTTATTGGTGAATTTAAAACAGGTAGCTTACAGCATCAGTTTTTAATTGGCGCAAACTCGCTAGATTACTACTACGGGCAACGCCGTACTTCTGCTGACTACTTTGATTTTTCTGCAGGACAAGCAGAACCATCACGCCCATCTGTAAGTTATAAAACAGATGATACAGTAAGCGAAACTGAATACGACTATTACGGTATTTACGTTCAGGACTTAATTTCGTTCTCACCACAATGGCAATTATCGCTAGGTGGCCGTTACGATAAGCAAACTCGAGAAGGTGCAGATAACGAGTCATTTGTACCAAAGGTAGGTGTGCTTTATCATCCAAATACTTCGGCAACTATATATGCAAGTTACTCAGAAGGTTTTGAGCCTCAAGGTAGTGAAACTCTGATTGATGAAACCGATGTAAATAATGGCATGAAGCTAGATGCCATTACCTCAGAGCAAAGAGAGATTGGTATTAAATGGCAATTATTTGATGACCGTTTACTGCTTACAGGTGCAATTTTTGATATTAGTAAAGAAGGCACACTTGTTAGCGAACAGCTTGAGACGCCTATTGGCTCATTCACAAGTGAAACAAACCAAGTGGGTGAACAACGCCATAAAGGTGTTGAAGTAAGCGCACAAGGTGCTGCTACCGACCGCTTATTTGTTATGGCATCAACTATGTATCTAGATGCTAACTTTGAACGCGATGAAGTATTGGAAGGTAAACGCCCTACCGATGCACCAAAATGGTCGGCATCACTTTGGACTCGTTATGAATTAAACGACGCCATTGCCATTAACGCTGGCGCTTTTTACGAAGGCGAGCGCTTTGCAGATAGCGATAATACAATTACTAAAGATGCATATACACGTGTTGATGTTGGCGCCACTTATAAGTTTAACTTAAGCAATACCGATATTAATTTACGTCTTAACATCGAAAACTTATTTGATAAAAGCTATTTAGGTGGTGGCGGCACGAGTAATGTAACTGTTGGCGAGGGCACAAATCTTCGTTTAGCAGCGCAATTTAGCTTTTAAATAAATGCCTTAAATAACAGTGTTAAAAGATAGCCCGCGTACATTTACGCGGGCTTTTTTATATCTAAACTTTTATACCTAACAGCATTAAACCTATTACAAAGCCTATTCATCTCATCTATTTTTTATCATGTTTGTTACATGTTCTAATAGCGCTAATTATTAAAAAGGCTTACCCAAATGAAAAAATTAATTACCGCACTGCTGCTTACTAGCAGTATGGCTGCAAACGCTAACAACGCCGAATTTACCCAAAAGCAATTACAACAAGTCAATGAAGTGCGCACCTCTGCGCTAAATAGTGATCTAAGCTATAAATTACTAGAGTCATTAACAACTGAGGTTGGCCCTCGCTTACCTGGTACTGAAAATGATAAAAAAGCAGTGGCATGGGCTAAAGCTAAATTTAATGAGCTTGGTTTTGATAAAGTATGGCTTGAAGAAGCGACTTTTCCTGAATGGCGCCGTTATAGCGAAAGCGGAAAAATACTAACACCAAGCGAGCAACCTCTACATTTAACTGCATTAGGTAACAGTATAAGCACGCCTAAAGATGGGATCACAGCGCCAGTAGTCTTATTCGAAACACTTGATGAGTTAATTGCAGCACCTGCAAATAGCCTAAAAGGTAAAATTGCGTATATTAATTACCGCATGAACCGCGATATAGATGGGAATGGTTACGGACCTGCTGTAAAAGCACGTGGCACAGGCGCTATAGAAGCGTCTAAAAAAGGCGCTGTTGCCTACATGATGCGCTCGGTAAGTACTGGTCATCATCGTTTTGCACACACTGGCGGTAGTTACTACAAAGAAGGTGTTACAAAAATACCTAATGTAACCATTGCTAACCCAGATGCCGATCAGATTGCACGACTCATTGCTTTAGATAAAGACGTATCGGTAAATATTAATGTGCAAACCGAAAGCCTTGGTGAAGGCACAGGTTATAACGTTATTGGCCAATTTAATGGTACCGAAAACCCTGAGCAATATGTATTAATTGGCGGGCATTTAGATTCTTGGGACTTAGGGACTGGCGCGCTAGATGACGGTGCAGGCGTTGCGCTAACAATGGCAGCCGCTAAACATATTAGCGATGTAAAGCGTCCTAAGCGCAGTATTCGTGTGGTACTTTTTGCAGCCGAAGAGCTAGGCCTTTGGGGTGCAAAAGCCTATTTTGCAAAGCATAAAAACGAGCTAAGCAATATTGTTGCAGCAGCTGAGTCTGATTTTGGCGCTGATGTTGTATATGCTTTTGAATCGAACGTAAGCGCAGAGTCACTTCCTGTAGTGCGTGCTATTGCAAAAGAACTTTCGCCGTTAAATATTGAGCATATTGGTAAAAACCAAGCGAATGGTGGCCCTGATCTAATTCCACTTAAAGCAGCAACCTCAGCACCTATTTTTGAACTTGCTCAAGACGGAACAGATTACTTTGATTACCACCATACAGCTGACGATACGCTTGATAAAGTAACACCTACTAAGCTTCGTCAAAATACCGCTGCATACGCTGTATTTGCTCTAATGGCTGCTGATGCAAAAACAACAATTAAGCCTAAAGCTCAAAATAAGTAATAACAGACATACTTACTTACAGTTTGTAGCTTTAACTAACACGCTTCTTGTTTTACCTTTAGGTAATTAAACAAGGAGCGTGCTTTATGTTACTTTTCAACACGAGTGAATCATTTCCATATTTTGCACAAACAACACGCTGCCCTCATTGTCAAAGCGACGCCTATCATTTAGTAAATATAAGCCGCTATTTACGGTTTAGTATTTTACCTATGTTTGCCTTAAAATTAAGTTATAAACGCGAGTGCTATCAATGCGGAAAAAGCGAACCTGTAAAAATAACGCAACTACCGTTAATAGAAAAACTAAGCCTACCTAAATACTTTATTGGTGTATTTTTATTACTTTGGATTGTTTTATTTTTTTATCAACAGCACCTTAATAGCGAGACTCGAAAGGAAGGCTATTTAAATACGCCTAAAATATATGATACTTACTTAGTACACGCCGACAAATTTACACACGAGCCCTGGACCTTAACCAATTTAAGAATTGCTCAAGTTTTAAATTTTGACGAACAATTTATTACCTTTCAGATAAGCAACTACAGCTATAAACGTAATAATAGTATTACTTTGGCAATGCGTACTAGCCAGCTAATTCAAGACAATTACTTTTCCACTAAAACGATCACCCTCCCTCGTGATGAAGTAAAGCGTTTGTATAAAGACGAAGCTATTTACGACGTACTGCGCCCTTATGCCAACATCCTTTATGGTGGGTTTGTGATGCATCCTCCCAAACCTAAGCCACTATATAAAGGCTTAAAGCTCGATAAAAACAATCAACAAGGCATTATTTATTTTAAAGATGGTTTGTTTGTTGAAGCACTTAATAGCTTTAAACAAGCTGCTGAAGCAGGCTCTCAATGGGGGCAATTAAATTTAGCGCAAATGTATCGTGATGGTCAGGGAATAGATCAGGATCCACAGCAAGCTATTTATTGGTACAAAAAGGCCATTGAGCAAAAAAATACTAAAGCACAATTTGAATTGGAATCTCTTTGTAAAATAGCTAACTGTGAATGAGTGAATTTCAATATAGCTGGCGCAACAAGTACGCCAGCTTGGAATTATTTTTTAAATAACTTTGTATAACCTACATGTATAAGCACGACAACTAAGCCAGCAATCACGCCTAGCAAACCATCAAACAATAGAGGAGCTAATACTTCTCCTGTACCGCCAGCAACAGATTGGGCATAGTTTGTTACATCGACTTGAGTATGATGCAGTAACTCAACACCATGTACTAAAATCCCGCCACCTACTAAAAACATCGCGATGGTGCCCGCAAATGCTAAAAACTGCATCAACCTAGGCGCTGCTGCGAGTAAGCCTTTCCCAAGTAATTCTTTAAATTTATTAGCTGTTACCTTTGATTGGTTGAGTAAATAAAGCCCGGCATCATCCAGCTTTACAATACCGGCCACTAAGCCATAAACGCCAATCGTCATTATAATTGCGATAACACAAAGCACTAAAGCTTGGTTAAGTAATGTAGCGCCTGCCACAGTGCCTAAAGTAATAACAATAATTTCGGCAGAAAGAATAAAGTCGGTTCTTATTGCCCCTTTTATTTTTTGTTTTTCGTACTCAACTAAATCTAATTTTTCATCTTCATCTACCACTTCATTGTGATGAGGCAAAAACTTAGCAAATACTTTTTCAGCTCCCTCAAAACATAAAAACAAACCACCCATCATTAAAAGCGGTGTTATTAACCAAGGCAGCCATACGCTTATTAATAAAGCAGCGGGTACGAGTATCGCTTTATTTAAAAATGAGCCCTTTGCCACAGCCCAAACAACCGGTAATTCACGCTCTGCTGCTACACCTGTAACCTGCTGTGCATTGAGCGCTAAGTCATCGCCTAATACACCTGCTGTTTTTTTTGTTGCTACCTTACTCATTGTCGCAATGTCATCAAGTAAAGTGGTTATATCATCTAATAACGTTAAAAGGTTAGTGCCTGCCATAAAGCTTCCGAGCTCAAAAAATATTGCTATAAACATAACTTAAAGCGCTACTTTCACCAACGGTTAATTTTGCTTTGTTATTCTTACATTAGATTAAAATTTTGCCCTGTGTTTTAACTAACGTTTAAAGAAGATGGGAGGAAAAATGAAAGTATATTTAGCATTAATCGCTATTTTACTAAGCTTAACCGCATGTAGTGATTTAAAAACCAGTACTGCTTACCAATGCGATGATGAGAGCGTAAAACTCAATATTATTAATAATTCTGAAGCCGAACTTATCTTTAACAATAAAGTGCATGTACTTAATCACGAAAAAAGTGCATCCGGGAATAAATATATAAGTGAAGAGGTACTGTTTTGGGGTAAGGGTAATGAAGCCATGTTAATCATTGCAGGTAAAAAAAGACAGTGCACCAAGGCCTAACATAAAAACAACCAATAAATTACAATAATGCTACAATAATTAAAGACCCATTATTGTGATGAAGTTATGCGTTCAATTGCGATCAAACATAAAATAATTTTAGCCTTTACAGCCATTGGCATATTGGTGCTAACAAGTAGTGTATTTTTTTATTGGTCATTAAACAAAATTAGCGTTAACAATACCCGAACCGAAAAATTAGCGGTTCCGGTACAACAGTTCAGCAAAGATTTAAGGCTATCATTACTGTCTATTACCAAATTTAACGCCTTAGCTTACAGCCAAGCAAACCTTGATTTACTTCAACAGAATAAAAAACAGGCGCAAGTTGAGCAACAACAATTTAGCGATATGCTCAATTCGTTAAGCACTCAACTAAATCAACAAATAACAATGCAAAATTTACTCACCAGTACCAACGCAGGTTTCGAGCAACTGACTGAAGTAAGTGTCGCAATGTTTAGCGCTAAAGAGCGTAAGTTTGTAGCGCAAAATTCCACCATAGAATTATCAGCAACGTTTAACGAGCAACTTTACAATTTAAGTTCTAACTTACTTGATATAGAACTTTTAGAAGTGCCTGTAAAACAGCAGGCGTTACTTAATGCTATGTTTGGAACAGCGACCCGCATAGACGATTTATTGTTTAACTTAAGCAATAATATAAAAAGCATTACTCAAACTACAAGTATCAATGATTTAAATAGCCATCAGCAAGATACTCTATTTCTACTAGATAACATCCAACCTAATTTCACCTATTTAGAGCAACAAGCGCTACCTTTTAATAATGCGTTTAATGCTAAAAATTTAACGACTAAGTTTAATCAATTAAGAGAGTTACTTAACAACGATACAGGAATTTATGCCCAACAAAATAAAGTACTCAAAAGTACTATTGCTGCGGCTCAAAATTTTGAACACTTTCAACAGCAATTTATAACAACAGAAGATCAGCTTATTGAACTTAATAAATTGGCTGATGAGCGCTTTAATGCCTTACAAACTAATGCAAAGGCCGCCATAAATACAGGGATTAGTTCTGTAGTAATTATTACGATTGTTTTAATTATATTGATTATCGCTATCTCTATTTTTACAACTCGCGCAATGCTAAAACCGCTTAAAAAAGTAAACCGCGATTTAGCCCGAATCGCCTCAGGTGATTTATCAAAGCGAAGCCACCCACGTAGTAAGGATGAATTTGGTACTTTGCTAAATAACATAAATAAACTCAGTGAAGACCTTACTAACCTAATTGGTGCAATTAGTAGCGACGCCCACGAACTAGACAGCAGCGCTATTAAAACCAGTGAAAAAGGTCAGCAAATGACGGTTGTTGCACAACAGCAGTTAGAGCGAAGCGCGCAGGCAACATCGCTTGCACACAATATGCTAATCAACTCACAAGCGGTTTATGAACAAGCAGATAAAACATCAAGTGAAATAACAAACGCATCGCAATTTGCAAATGATGTAAACGAGATTGCTAATCAAAATAGTCTAAGTATAGAAACTTTATTGCAGCGTCTTGATAAAGCAGTAGGCAGCACAGAAGAGCTCGCACAGTACACTCAGCTTATTGAAGCCATTGTTGAAACAATTAGTAGCATTGCCGAGCAGACTAACTTACTTGCACTTAATGCTGCAATTGAAGCAGCGCGAGCGGGTGAAAACGGACGCGGGTTTGCTGTAGTTGCTGATGAGGTTCGATCATTAGCTGCACGTACACAAACCTCGACTAGCGAAATAAACACCATGATCCAAACATTGCAACAACACACTAAAACAACTCAAGAACACATTACTGATGGCCAACACCAAGCCAAGCAATGTGTTAAAAACAGCACTGAACTAAATAAAGCCGTAGAGCGTATTAAAAGCACATTGTTGTCTGTTAATCAGATGAGTGAGCAAATTGCTCATGCATCACATGAGCAATTGACTAACAGTGGCGACATTCAACAAATAATGGCAAAGGTGACAGAGCAAGCAACCTTGAATGCCCAAAACGCGACAACCCTAGCAAGCGAAAGTGAAGACGTAAACCAACTTGCACACTCTTTAACGAGTGCCGTAGAGCGCTTTAAGTTTTAAGTGCAAGTAATGACTTGCCTTGCATGAAATGGGTATAATACTTTAACTCTTTTGCTTAATAGCGGCCCACAATGAAATATAAAGATCTACGTGATTTTATCGATTTGCTTGAAAAAAAAGGCGAACTTAAACGTATCACCCAAGAAATCGACCCGTATCTTGAAATGACCGAAATATCTGATCGCACATTGCGTGCAAAAGGCCCTGCGTTATTATTTGAAAACCCAAAAGGCTACGATATGCCGGTACTTACCAACTTATTTGGTACACCAAAACGCGTAGCAATGGGCATGGGCCAAACAGATGTTAGCGAGCTTCGCGAAGTGGGTAAGCTACTCGCTTTTTTAAAAGAACCTGATCCACCAAAGGGTATTAAAGAAGCTCTAGGCGCTATACCTATTTTTAAGCAAGTGCTTAATATGCCTGCAAAAGAAGTTAAAAAAGCGCCTTGCCAACAAGTAGTTTTAGAAGGTGATGATGTAGATTTAACTAAATTACCTATTCAGCATTGCTGGCCAGGTGATGCAGCACCATTAATTACTTGGGGCCTTACAGTTACCAAAGGGCCTTATAAAAAGCGCCAAAATTTAGGTATTTATCGCCAGCAATTATTAGGCAAAAATAAAATAATTATGCGCTGGTTGTCACATCGTGGTGGCGCGCTTGATTTTCAAGAATGGTGTAAAGAAAACCCAGGGCAACCCTACCCTGTATCGGTAGCATTAGGTGCCGATCCTGCCACTATATTAGGTGCCGTAACGCCTGTACCTGACACTCTAAGCGAATATGCATTCGCTGGCTTATTACGTGGCAGCAGAACCGAAGTTGTAAAATCTATTTCAAATGACCTACAAGTCCCTGCCAGTGCAGAAATAGTACTTGAAGGTTACATAATGCCTGGTGAAATAGCGCCAGAAGGCCCTTATGGTGACCATACCGGTTACTATAATGAAGTCGATGACTTTCCAGTAATGACGGTCACTCATTTAACGCATCGTAAAGAACCTATTTATCACAGCACATTTACTGGCCGTCCGCCTGATGAGCCTGCTATTTTAGGTGTGGCACTTAATGAAGTGTTTGTGCCGATACTACAAAAGCAATTCCCTGAAATTGTCGACTTTTACCTTCCGCCTGAAGGGTGCTCATATCGTATGGCGATTGTAACAATGAAAAAACAATATCCAGGCCATGCGAAGCGCGTGATGATGGGAGTTTGGTCGTTCTTACGTCAGTTTATGTACACCAAATTTGTAATCGTCTGCGATGACGATGTTAACGCCCGCGATTGGGAAGATGTTATTTGGGCTATAACAACCCGAATGGATCCAGCGCGTGATACAACATTAATAGAAAACACACCTATTGATTATCTCGATTTTGCATCACCAGTCTCAGGTCTTGGTTCAAAAATGGGAATGGATGCTACCAATAAATGGCCTGGCGAAACCACCCGCGAATGGGGCGAGCCTATTGTTATGGATAAAGACACCAAAGACCGCGTAGATGATATTTGGGAAAGCCTTAATATTGTTTAAGTGTTTATATGTAAGTACATATCAGGCTATAAAATAACCCTGCAGATATGCTAGAATCGAGCTATTCGATTGCGTATCTGCTGTTACAAGCGCTGCTAAAAGGTAAAAAATGCAAACATTAAAAGCTGAAGTTGTAGCTATCAGCCCACTTACAGAATTTGTTCATAAAGTAATTTTAAAGCCACAACAACCTGTGACCTTTGAAGCTGGCCAATACATGCAACTCGTATTAGGCGAAAAAGACAAACGTGCTTTTTCTATAGCTAGTCGCCCTTCACAGTGCGATGCAATAGAACTGCATATTGGCGCCTCAGGTGCCGATTCGTATGCAATGCAATCGTTAGAGCATTTACGAAACGCCCATACCACAGGGCAGTTAGTAGACATTGAAGCTGGCTTGGGTATTTCACAGTTGCGCCTGCAATGTGAGCGCCCTATTATTTTACTCGCCGGTGGTACTGGTTTTTCATACGCAAAATCAATGGCTGATCATTTAGCTGAAATAAAATGCGACCGTCCTGTATTGTTTTACTGGGGCGTAAAAGAAGAATCTGCTTTATATGCACATACAGAAATGCAAACATGGGCAGATAGCCATGAGAACTTTAAGTTTATTCCTGTAGTAGAAAATCCATCTGCTAATTGGCAAGGACACACTGGCTACGTACACAAAGCAGTAATGCAAGATATTGTGTCACTAGAACCATACGATATTTATATGGCAGGTCGTTTTGACATGATAGGTATTGTCCGTGATGACTTTATTACTCATGGTGCAATTCGTGAAAACATGTACGCAGATGCATTCGCATTTATCAAATAATTGAAATTTACTTTCAGTTATAAATAAAGGCACCTAATCGGTGCCTTTATTTTTATAACAACAAATATTTAATAGTTAAAACCTATCAGCTCCATCAATATAAACAATTTCCTAAATCCCTATCTATAAACCATACTTTGTATAGAACATCAGCGGGAGAGACCCAAATGCTAAATACAAAAGTAAAAGATTTTATGCAACGCAAGTTGCCAAATATCACACCAGATACAGAAATGACGACAGCCATAGCAGAACTACAAAAATTTAAACTACTTGGCGCACCAGTATTTGATAAAGATAAATGCTTAGTTGGATTTATATCAGAGCAAGAGCTGTTACAACCACTTACTCAAAGCAGTTATTTTTGTGATGGGATGGTTAAAGTATCGCAGCTTATGCAAACAGAGGTAGTGACCGTCAGCGGCGATACCAACATTATTGAGCTTGCACAACAGATGCAGCCTGGTAAACCAAAAAACTACCCTGTTGTAGAGGGCATTAAAGTAATCGGTATGATCAGCCGAGCAGATGTACTTAAAGCACTTTACGATAATTACATAAGCTGCCAAACACACTAAATTGCAGATACAAAAATGCCGCTTATATAAAGCGGCATTTTTAATGCTCTTACATTAACGTGCGCTAACGAGTGATAAAAGTTCTTTTTTATCGCCATCGCTTAAAAATGCTATTTCTAACGCATTTTTTTGGGCTTTTTCCATATCAGCTTGAGATAAGCCTGCTTTAGGTGCAGCAACGGTATATTCATACTCAATTTCAATACCTTCAACCGCAGGATCATCAGTATTAATACACGCTAAAATACCATGATCTAAAAACTGTTTAAGTGGGTGCTTAGTTAAATCGTTTACTGTACTGGTTTGAATATTACTTGTTAAGCATGACTCAATACCAATACGGTTATCGCGTAAATAATCCATTAGTTTTGGATCTTCAATTGCTTTAACGCCATGCCCTATTCTGCTCGCACCCAACTCATTAATTGCTTGCCAAATACTTGGAGCGCCAAGTGCTTCTCCAGCATGGACAGTCGAAGCTAAATACGCATTTCGTACTTGTTTAAAGTGCTCTACAAACAACTCACCCGGGAAGCCAATTTCGTCACCGGCTAAATCAACAGCGACTAAATCATTTTTAAATGCGAGTAATGCATCAAGCTCTTTTTGACACGTTTTTACGCCATAAGTACGCGATAAAATACCAATCAAGTTAGCTTTTATATTTGCGCCCTTTGTTGCTGATTTAATACCATCAACAACTGCCTCTACAACGCCTTCTGGGTGTAAACCTTGGCTTTGTGCCATGTAGTAAGGGCTAAATCGAAGCTCCACATAATCAAGACCTTGTGCTTGTGCATCTTCAATGTTTTCAATTGCGATACGTCTACACGCATCGTAGTCGCCAAGCACAGTAACTCCCCAATCTAACTTTTGTAAAAAAGCCATGAGGTTTGGTTCAGGATCAATAACTTGAACATGAGGGATTAATGCTTCAACGTTATCTGCAGGTAGCTCTATATTAAACTGTCGACCAAGTTCTAATATGGTTTGCGCACGTACATTACCGTCTAAATGGCGGTGAATATCTAGCAAAGGTAATTTTCTATTGATCATAATAGCAACCCAGTTTAGTTAAATTTGCGCGCATGATACGCAGATACAGTTATTTTTCAAGTCTATATGATTTGCGGTAAGTTTTAGCGGTCATATGTCTGCTTTTTGTGCAAAAAAATGATATAGCTTATTTTCCTGATAAGTGATGCCAAAGAGTTTTAAAAAGCGTATTTGCATCAATAGGTTTGGTAATATAGCCATTCATTCCCGAGGCTAATGCCTTTTTAACGTCATCGTCATGGGCGTTCGCCGATAGCCCTATTATGGGTAAATCAATTAACTCTAAATCACGACGAATTACTTTTGTTGCTTTGAGTCCATCCATTTTTGGCATTTGAATATCCATAAGCACAATGTCGTAGCTATTTTCGGCTAGCTTTTCTATGGCTTCAAAACCATCGTTAGCAATGTCGGCAATACACCCTTTTGTTTTTAAAATGGCATTGGCAACATGCTGATTAAGCGGGTTGTCTTCGACTAAAAGTAATTTATAGTTTGTGAATGATAAAGTACTTACATCTATTTCGTTATATTGCTGCTGTATTTGCTCTGCTTTTGGTAAAGGCGAGATGAGCGGCAAACTAAATGTGAATGTAGAGCCCTTTCCTTCATAACTAACTAAATCAATTGCACCGCCCATTAGTTCAACCAATTTTCTACAAATACTTAATCCTAAGCCAGTGCCACCATATTGACGAGAGGTTGAGCTATCGGCTTGCGCAAACGGTTTAAACAATTGTTTCTGTGCTTCGCTACTAATACCAATACCCGTATCGTTAATACTAAAATAAGTCATTTTTTTCGACTGCCAAATTTTCAGAGTGATTTCACCTTCCCCTGTAAATTTAACCGCATTATTGAGCAGGTTCAGCAGCACTTGTTTTAAGCGGATTGGATCGGTATTAATGACCAAATTTGATGTTTTATCAAAATCGAGACTTAACTTTATTGATTTAATATCAGCCTCAAATTGAAGTAAATTAAGCATTTCATCAGCTAAACTCGCTACATTAATAGGCTCTTGCATTAAGTCTAGCTTGCCTGCTTCCATTTTTGAAAAGTCGAGCACATCGTTTAATACCCTCAGTAAAACACCCAGTGCCCCATCTGCTTGCTCTATGTAACTTCTAGCTTGTTGCCAATCGTTTTGCTGAAGCGCTAAATAATGCAGCCCTTTTATACCGTTAATAGGGGTGCGGACTTCGTGGCTCATGTTTGCTAAAAACTGCCCCTTTATATGACTCGCTTCATCTGCTTTTTGTTTTTCTTTGCGTAGTGTATGTGTTTGCTTGGCCACTTGTTCGCGAATTTGTATGTTTGTACCAGTAACTGAAATCAAAAATGTAATCAGTAACCACACAAACAACATCCCTACTATTTGTGCAAGCCAATACATTAACCAAGACGTTCTAACTATTGGTTCATATAACTCGACCTGCCACATGCGTTTGCCAATCAACAATTGATATTCTTTAAACAGCATTTGCGAGTTATCGGTATCGGCAATATAAATTGCCTGCTTTTTCCCTGGTATCGTTGTATCAAAAAAACTGGCTGAAATTGAATTGTTGTGATCAAATAACAATGTTTGCGATAAGCGCTTAAGGCTAACAATAGCGGCCACAAAACCTTGAAAATCATCTTCGGTAGATGATTCACCAAAAACAGGATATAAAAAGAGCACTCCCTGCTCAGCTGTATTTTGGACTAAATTAATTGGCTCACTTAGTGCTAGTTCATTGAGTGTTTTCGCTTTGCTAAGCGCTACTCCTCTTACTTTACTTGAAGCTAAATCAAACCCTAAAACATCTTCATTACCTTTTAAGGGATATACGTACTTTACTGGAAAGTAATTACTACGCGTACTTGCTGGTTGCCAAGCTCCATCTAGTGACTTTTCTTTTATGTATAAAGGTTTGCCTGTGGCTGTATTTTCATGTGTTTCAAAATCTGCGAGTTTATTTGCTGGTATATAAGGTATCCATTCAAAAGCCAGAATTTCTTGGCTATAGTCCAATTGCTTTGAAGTAAACTGTTTAAACTCTTTAAAATTAACGTTATCACTACTAGCAAAGTATGTAGCTAACAATCCTAAGTGAGCAGTAATACCATCGAGCTTCTGGCTTATAGCATTTTGCACAGAAAGTACTTTAGCTTCTTGCTTTTGGATGTCTTTTTCTTTTTTAACACTGGCAGCACCATAAAAACTCACGCTGATCAGTATATAAATTAATAGTGAGGGTAATATTACCAGCATACGGTGGCGCACTTGCGTGTAATTAAAGGCTGCAAGTACAAGAGGTGTAAATATAAGTACGCCAATACTGTCTCCAATCCACCATGCTATAAAATTATCAAAAATAGCAGTAGTCGGGATCACATTATTCAATGCTAATAAACTTGTTCCTACACCTGCAGCAATAACACAACATATTGGCCCCGCTACTATTAAGCTTTGAACACTGTGTTTTAAAGAAGATAAATCCAACGGCGCTTTTATAACATTCACTATAATTTGTCGGCCAATCCAAGCCTGTAAAACAGAGGCTAAAGTGACGCAAATAGCTTGTAAAAGCACATTAAAATGAAGAATATCTACAGTGTTATCAAGATGAATTAAGTTAGTACAGAAAGCACCAAGAATAAGACCAATAAATGACTTACGTCCCCAAATTAAAAAGCTCGCTAAAGCAATTCCTGAGGGCGGCCAAGAGGCGACCGCATAGCCATCTACAGAAAGAAGTGAGTTGCTAAAATACCCAGTAAAGAAGTAAGCACAAGCCAAGCTAAGGGTTAATATTAAAAACTTTCTCAAAGCTTGTGCTCCTGAACTACAAAAAATGCTAAGTAGTTATAGTGTAGTCATTTATTGATATAAAACGAGCGCCTTTTCTGCTTGTGCACTATTTTTATAACTCAACACAGCTTGTTCAGCGAACTGTTTTTTATTTTCACTATTCAGTGCTTTATCAAAAATTCTAGCTGCTAAGTCATAATCACCCTTAGCATTAGCAAGGCAAGCTAGCGCAAGTAATAGTGAATTATTTGAATCATCCTTCTTAAGCCGTTCTTGAATGCTTATTTGCAACTTAGCTGCATCAGCTGCTGTTGCTTTACTTAATATATTTGCAAGCTCTAAGTGTTGCTCATTGTGCTTAACCATTTTAATTAAGTCACTTTCAATAACAGCCAATTGACCTGCTTGCGCCATTTGCATTAAATATGCGGTGTGGGCATGAGCTTGCAGCTTTTTAGGCAGCTGTTTATATTTTTCACTCAGCTTGTCTGCATCCAACGCACTAAAATAAGCACTAAATAACTGCGTCCACTGTGCATCAGTAAGTGCTTTTTTGCGCAGTAAACGCGGCAAAAAGTCTTCCAGCGCACTAAAGTGTTGTTGCTGTACTAATACTTCTGCATAAAGTTTTAACTCAAGTGCGGTGGCTTTTTTAGCTTCTGCGCTAATACGCATTTGTGATTCAATCGCGCTACTATCGCCACTTGCCAACCATAGCTTTGCTACTTTTAATTGATGCTCTGGGCTTATTTCAAATAAACGCTCAAGTGCTTTATCTGTTTGATTATTAGCAAGCGCTGCTTTTGCAAGTAATGCTAAGCGAATATCTTCAAACTTATCTGGTACGCTATTACCCGATAAAGCCTGTTCTACGTGCTCGTAATCATCATTAATAGCACTCCAAAGAGCCTGCTCAATAGCTGCTTGTTTGCGCTCTTGGCTACGTGCAAAAAAGCCATGCTTAGTATTATGATAAATCGATAATAAATAACGAATTAACTTATATGTTAAATATAAAACAACAGAGGTAATGACTGCCATTATACAAAAAGATACTATCGTGCCTTCTATCGTCGTATTGTTAAATGAAATAAGTACATAACCTTTTTCATCTAGAACGAATGGAGTAACCGCTAGTACAACAACAATAGCTACAATTAAAATAATTAGCCCTATCATTGCGCCCACTCCTTAACCTTTTGTGTACTGTTTAAGGTTACTTTTGGATTAAAGTTAAGCTGCTCTTTTTCAAGTTTAGACAACGCTTTAAGTACCGTTTTAGTTGTATCATCGTCTTGCTTAAAGTACTCACCAACTAAACGTTTTGCTTCACTTAAGGCGCTAAAGAAAATACTCGCCTGCTTACTCATAAGTGCATCTTGTGCCTGAGTTATATTAAGCTTGATTCGTTGATTTATTAAATGGCGCTCTTGATCCGTAAGTAATGGCTCAATGGAAACACCCTCGTGCTGACGAATAGTAATAAAGCTATCCACAATTTTATTCCAGCTATTACTCAAGTTTTGCTGCCAATCACTCACATCACCACTTAAAGCATTTTCATCTATTGCAGCTGCTTCTTCTGGTAAATTAACTGCATTAAAAACTAAGTCGTCAATACTGCTTAGTACACTGTTTAGCTGTAAATAAATAGCCTCTGTTGCAACAGGTTTAAGGCTATCAAGTGTTTGTATATCTTGCATAATCGCTTGGCGAACTTCAACTGTTCCTGGATGCTCACTAAGTAATCCATCTAAGCGCTTTAAAACAGCACTAGTGCCTTGGTAGTCTTTTTCAGCCCATAGTTTAAACTCAGCCATACGCTGTAAGCTGGTTACTTCTTGCGGGTTTAACGATGAGCCTTGTTGCTGCGCCTTTTGCAAAGCCGCTTTTAGTTCTTGCTGATTTTGAACTGCACTTTCATTTAGGGCTGCGGCAACTTTTTCTTCACTATTAAACAGCGCTTGTTGCAAATTAGATTGCGCCGATTTAAGTGCTTGCAGCTCCTGGGTGAGTAACTTATTTTGCTCGCTTAACTCATTAACGGCTAGGTTTTGCGCCTTACCAGCATTTAATTTTTGATAAAACTCGTATCCAACACCAGAGGCCACAATTAACGAAATAAGAAGCGCAAGTACTGCAACCTTACTTATTTTTTGTTTACTTTTGTCTGCCGTATTTTTTGTAGCTGTAGGCTCTTGCTTAGTTGATTTAGCAGAGGTCGTGTTAGCTATTGTTGGTGTGGCTTTTTCTGCCGTTACTGGCTTTGACTGTTCGCTCATGTTGCTACCTTGCTGATTTATGCAGGTAAACATAGCATTATCGCTAGCCCCTGCTGCAATGTGTATATTAGCCGAACTTACCTGTTGCAGCTTTAAATAAGCGGCTATACGCTCGCTAGCAACATAAAATCGGCACTGTTGTAACCATTGTAGTTGGTCTGCAGTAAGGCTTTTAAATATAGCATCAACTGCTGCATTACTTGTTATGACTATACCGTGTACATTCTGGCTTTTCCAGTGGTCTGTCCAGTTAGAGGTGATACTCTCTGTCGGTTCACGTTTGTACACAACACAATTATTCAAAAAAGCACCGCGCTCTTTGAGCGTTTTAGCTAACTCAGGGCGGCCACCTTGGCCCTTAACTAATACTATATTACTGCCATCCACCTCGGCGAGTGATTTAAGCGCAAGTAACCCTTCTGAATCATACTGCTTTGGTACTGCTGCGCGCATACCAAATTGCTCATATATAACATCGGCTGTTTGTTGTCCAACCGCATAAAACTGCGCTTTGGTATTTATATCTGGTTTTAATTGCGAAAGTGCACTGACTGCATCTTGCGATATAAATATTATTTTATCTGCATTTAACAGCGGACTAAGCTCAGTGCTGGAGGGTGCTAAATGCGTTATTTTTAATACCGGAAATAAAGACGCCTGATAACCCGCTTGCTCAAGTTGCTGTGCAAGGGCTGCGCCTTTTCCTTCGGGCCGAGTTATCAGAATATGTGTCACTTATGCGTCTCTATAAACTTCAGCTAATATTTTGTCTGCACCTTGAGCTAGTAATTTTTTAGCAAGCTCAATACCTAGTTTTTCTGCGTCATTTACATGGCCTGTTACTTCGTCACGTAAAATTTCGCTGCCATCAACAGCACCAACTAAACCACGTAAATGCACTTGTTCGCCATCAACCAATGCATAAGCACCAATAGGAACTTGGCAACCACCTTCTAAATAGCGATTCATCGAACGCTCTGCGTTTACGCGAATACGTGTTTGTGTATGCTCAAGTGGTGCAAGTAATGCTTTGGTTACTTCATCATCAATACGACATTCAATACCTACAGCGCCTTGACCATTTGCTGGTAATGACACTTCTGGCTCAATGTAGTCAGCAATACGCGACTCCATTTCTAAACGAATAAGCCCTGCAGCCGCTAAAATAATAGCATCATATTGGCCGTCATCTAATTTACCTAAACGCGTATTTACATTGCCGCGTAAATCACGAATATCTAAATCAGGGCGAAGTGCCTTAATTTGGCACTGGCGGCGTAGGCTCGAAGTACCAACAATAGCGCCTTGTGGTAGCTCACTTAAATTAGCAAAATTGTTTGATACAAACGCATCGCGTGGATCCTCACGCTCACAAATAGTATGCAGTGCTAGCCCTTGAGGAAACTCTACTGGCACATCTTTCATAGAATGTACGGCAATGTCAGCTCGGCCATCTAACATTGCTTGCTCTAGTTCTTTAACAAATAAGCCTTTACCGCCAATTTTAGCCAATGGCGTATCTAAAATTATATCCCCTTGCGTCGACATTGGGACTAATTCTACGCGCACATCTGCATGAAAACGCTCAAGCTCTGCTTTTACAAATTCGGCCTGCCAAAGTGCTAGAGCGCTTTTGCGCGTTGCGATGCGTACTAATTTTGTTTTTTCTGTCATAGGGGTATCCAATTAATTACTGCGTTTAGCCAGTTTTAGTCAGCTAAAATTCTAAATTCTTTTTGGGCAATTAAATTACCTTGCTCATCAACTACATCAACACGCCAATGACCTGTTTGTGTGTTCATTATATTTTTTGTTGAGTACGTTCTGTAACGAGGCGAAGTAACATTAAGTGTAATTTCAGCCATCGTTTCACCTTCAAACGACCAAACATGCTTAACTTGCTGGCCTTGAAGGTTTTTAATCTCGCTAAAAAACGATAACCCTTCCTCAAACTGGCTTAACCTAATATCAGCAGCAAACACATTAGTAGGCTCACGCTTACTTACTTTACGAGTAAGTACCGCACGACTAATTTTACCCGTGTCTATTTGCGCGCCCAATGCCACACTTGCCACATGTGCTGTAGAGGAAAAACCTTCAGTGCCACTCAATGCGCCATCATCACTTTCTAACTCTAAAAGTAAGTCACTTTGACTAGCAGGCTCAGTTACGTTTTGGGCTTCTGCGGTTTCTTCTTGCACATCATTATCAAGGTTTGAGTTTAACTCTGTATTAATACTTTCGCTTTGATCAGTAACAATATCGTTGTTAGCCAACAAAGCTGGGGCATTATTTACAAGGTCTACTTCGGTAGGTGTATTACTTGAAATGCTTAGTTGAGTCTCATTTTGCTCAGCTAACAAAGGTTCAATACTCGCTTGAGTTACCTCTGCAGACTCAGCTGGGGTATTGTTTACTGATGATTGAGGCTCAACATCCATTACCTCATCGCTTGTTTGGTTTTCAGCGTTACTGCTGAAACTTAAGAATTGTTCCTGCTCATTTGGGTGCTCACCTTGCTCTGCATTAACAGAGGTGGTTAAGCCATAAACAACTGCTGCAGAGGTCATTAATACCAACATAGCAATACTCACAATACGACGCCAATTCCACTCGTAGCTTACCGTTGGTACGCTCTGTTGTAATTCGCGTTTAACATTTGCTTTTATAACTATTTTTTGACTCATATTGACCTCAGCGGTTCCTAAATTAGCTTAAACGAGCAATTAACCATTGGCGAATAGCTTGCAATTCTTCTGCGCAAACTTGATGAGCCATTGGGTATTCTTGCCAGCTTACATCCATGTTATGTGCTGTTAATACTTCAAACGCATTTCTACCCGCACTGTGCGGTACAACGTTATCTTGGCTACCATGAGCCATAAATACGTTTAAATCAGTATGTTTTGCTTCATCAGCAAATTTGTGTGGCACACACATATAAGTAGAAAGCGCCATAACACCCCCAAGCTTTTGCTCAAAGCGCGGCGCTAAATGCAAAGACACAACACCACCTTGAGAAAAACCAGCTAAAATTATTTTATTAGCAGGAATGCCATTAGCAATTTCTTTATTAATTAACTCTTCTACCTTTGCAGCAGAATCTCTTACGCCTTGTTCATCGGCACGCTTATCTAATTCTATAGACTTAATATCGTACCAAGAGCGCATTTCCATACCACCATTTATGGTGACCGGTTGCACTGGCGCATGCGGAAAAATAAACCGTATACCAAGCTCGCTTGGTAAATTTAGCTGCGGTGCTACAGGTGCAAAACCATCACCTGAATCACCTAGGCCATGTAACCAAATTACCGTTGCTTTGTGTTCTGATTGTGCCGGGTATTCTACAAATTCTAAACTCATAGTGATGATTGCCACTTAATTTCTTGGCCTGCTTGGCGAGTAGATGCTTGGTTCATAAATTCCCAAAACTCAGCGCCAGAACGATTATCAATCCATTGACCGTCACGCATTTCAAAATGATGTCCGTTAAACTTAGTCGCAACCCATACTTGATGCAAAGGCGCTTGTTTATTAATTACAATTTTACTTTTATCAGCAAATATAATTTCTAAAATACCTTGTGCCGACTCATAATCTAAATCAGCTTCGCAATCATCAACTTGCTCTTCAATTGTGAACATAAGAGCTTCGGCTAATTGGTGATATTCGTGTTCAGTCATTGTAATTTTCCTTTGCAGGCGAGCCGCCTAATATTGGGTACATTTTAGCTTAAAATTAGCTTTAAAAGTGTGCAGCTAGTGTAACAGGAATAAAATCATCCGCGAATAGCTGCATTTTTTAGATATTCTGTTACTCTGCGATTATAAAGCCAGCAACCATATTAATCTAATGAAAGCGACACATACCTTACAATTAAAAAAACTATTAATAAGCACTGTACTGCTAAGCGCATTAGCTGGTTGCGGACAAAGTGGCCCTCTTTATTTACCAGAGCAAGAAGTTGATCAAAATCAACCTCAAGAAACAGTTGAACCAGTAACTGCTTCAGAGCAAAACAACACGCAACAAAGTCAGGAGCAATAAATGGATTATTTTAACTACCAAAACAACCAATTATTTGCCGAAGACGTAAGTGTGGCCGCTATTGCTCAGCAATATGGTACGCCTTGTTATGTGTATTCGCGCGCGACCTTTGAACGTCATTATTTAGCCTTTGCTAATGCCACTAAAAACCATAAAAGCTTGGTTTGCTATGCCGTTAAAGCAAATTCTAACATTGCAGTATTAAATATTTTAGCGCGCCTTGGCTCAGGTTTCGATATTGTATCGAAGGGTGAACTTGCACGTGTAATAAAAGCCGGTGGCGACGCCTCTAAAGTCGTTTTTTCGGGCGTGGCTAAAACAGCAGACGAAATAGCTTATGCGCTAAAACTAGGCATTAAATGCTTTAATGTTGAGTCGGCCTCTGAGCTTGAGCGTATTTCTGAGGTTGCTTGCGAGTTAAATTTAGAAGCGCCTATTTCTATTCGTGTTAACCCTGATATAGACGCAAAAACGCATCCGTATATTTCTACCGGTTTAAAAGAAAATAAATTTGGCATTGATATTCAAACAGCTGTGAGTGTTTATCAACATGCAGCGTCTTTACCGGGTTTAAAAATTACCGGTGTTGACTGCCATATAGGTTCGCAACTAACAGAAGTAAGACCCTTTTTAGAAGCGTTAGATAAATTAATGGCGCTAATTGATGAGCTAAAAACATGCGGTATTGAGCTTACGCATTTAGATATTGGTGGTGGTTTAGGTGTGCCGTATAACAACGAGCAACCGCCACATCCAAGTGAATATGCAGCGCAAGTAACTGAGCGTTTAGCTAATTACAAACATCTTGAGCTTATTTTTGAGCCTGGCCGCGCTATTGCAGCCAATGCCGGCATTTTAGTAACCCAAGTTGAATTTATTAAGCAAAACCAAGATAAGTTTTTTGCCATTGTAGATGCGGGTATGAACGACATGCTGCGCCCTTCGCTTTATCAAGCATGGCAAAAAATTATTCCGATATCGGTGCGAAACGACGACACCCCAACACATAATTTCGATATTGTTGGCCCAGTATGTGAAACCGGTGACTTTTTAGGTAAAGACCGCGAACTTGCACTTAAGCAAGGCGATTTACTAGCTCAGCGTAGTGCAGGCGCATATGGCTTTACTATGAGCTCAAATTATAACTCTCGCCCACGTGTTGCAGAAATAATGGTAGATGGCGAGCAGCACCACCTTATTCGCCAACGCGAAACGATAGAAAGCCTTTATCAGGGTGAGAAAATTTTACCATAAACGTTTTTGTCTACTAGCTGCTCTGTGGCATGATTAGCACAGAGCAAAACCGAATTAGAGCGCTATGTTAGTTAATTTTTCCAAAATGCACGGCTTAGGTAACGACTTTGTTGTGATTGATAACATTACACAAAATGTTTTTTTGTCGCGAGACCAAATCAAAAAACTGGCAGATCGCCACTTTGGCATTGGCTTTGACCAATTGCTGATGGTTGAAGCACCATATTCACCTGATCTCGACTTTCATTATCGAATTTTTAATGCCGATGGTACCGAAGTAGAACAATGCGGTAACGGCGCACGCTGTTTTGCCCGCTTTGTACGCATGAAAGGCCTTACTAACAAGCACAAAATTAGTGTATCGACTAAGTCGGGCAACTTAACGCTCTACATAGAAAAAGACGGTCAAGTAACTGTTAACATGGGCCATCCTAATTTTGAGCCAAGTAAAATTCCGTTAAAAGCCAGCAAACGCGAGCTTACTTATATTATTAGAACGCAAGAACACACTGTATTTAGTGGCGCGGTATCTATGGGTAACCCGCATTGCGTGCTAGAGGTTGACGACGTAACCACCGCGCAAGTTGATATATTGGGTCCATTACTTGAAAACCATGAACGCTTTCCCCAAAAAGCGAACATTGGCTTTATGCAGGTTGTATCGCAAGAACACATTAAGCTAAGAGTGTGGGAGCGCGGCGTTAACGAAACCCTAGCCTGTGGCACAGGTGCATGTGCAGCGATGGTGATTGGTCATATGCAAAATAAACTATCAACAACCGTTCAAGTAGATTTGCCGGGCGGTACTTTGCAAGTGCGCTGGAGTGGTGAAGGTCACCCGGTACGCATGACTGGTCCCGCAGAGCATGTTTTCGACGGACAAGTAGCACTATGAGCGAGCTAAGTACAGAGCAGATTATTAATTACTTACAGCAACATCCTGACTTTTTAGTTCATCACCCCGAGCTACTCGCACAACTTGAGCTGCAACAGCAAGCTCAAGGTGCAACGTCACTAGTACATATTCAGCAACGTCAATTACGCGAGCACAACACGCTTTTAAAAAGCCAAATAGATGCTATGAGCAAGCATGCAACGCAAAACGAGCTCGTATATCGTTTGTTTAGCCAATGTCATCGCCAGCTTTGGAATCATGACGACTTTGACACTCTTGCAAATAATCTACGCAATATAATCTGCTCAAGTGAAGATGTTAACGACTGCAAATTAGTAAAATATAATCCCGAGTACGACGAGCTTATTGCGCATCGCCTTACCCATTCTGGGCATTATTTAGGGCGAATTAATAAACAAGAGCGCGAACAATTATTTAGTGAAGATACACAATCCGTCGCTATTTATTTAATTGGCGACACCAAGCACCCTATCGCTATTTTGGCGTTTGGTAGCAATAACGTAAACCATTTTGAGCCCGCGCAAGATAACCTGTTTGTGCTCGACTTTATAAACGCATTACACCTGCGGTTACAAAAACTAGCATGAGTGACGAGGCGCCTAATATTACCGCGCTAAGCGACCACTGGCGTACACCCATAACGCTATTTAGCGATTATTTAAAGTTTGAAAAACAATATTCAGCGCACACAGTTAATCAATACGTAAGCCAACTTGGCTTTGCAGCCCTTTATTTTAGCAAACTATGTGATGACTGGTTTGGCGTACAAGGCGAACATATTCGCCGCTACAGCATGGCACTGCGATCAAAGCAATTAAGTGGCCGTACAATTAGCTTAAAGCTCAGTTGTATTCGCAGCTTATATAAGTTTTTAAAAGCAAAAAATATTGCCGAGCAATCGCATTACCATAATCCGGCAATAGGTATAAAAGGCCCTAAGTTTGCAAAGCCCCTACCTAAGAATCTCGATGTAGATCAAATGGCACGCTTGCTCGAAATACCCGACGACGAACCTCTCGCAATTAGAGATAAAGCAATGATGGAGTTAATGTATTCATCAGGGCTGCGTATAAGCGAGTTAGTTGGCGCTAACATGCAAGATATTAGCGCTGCCAATGGTGAAATTTTAGTGCGTGGTAAAGGTAATAAAGAGCGATTAATTCCGGTGGGCAAAAAAGCGTTAGACGCATTAAAAAAATGGCTCACAATACGCCCTCAGTTTGCAAAGCCCGATGAAATAGCAGTATTTTTAAGTAGCCAAAAAAACCGTATTTCGATTCGCCAAGTGCGCCTACGCATGCAAGAGTGGGGAATAAAACAAGGTATTAGCTCGCAGGTTCATCCGCATAAGCTGCGCCACTCGTTTGCGTCACATATTTTAGAATCATCTGGTGATTTACGCGCTGTGCAAGAATTACTAGGGCACAGCAGTTTGTCGGCTACACAAGTGTATACGCATTTAGATTTTCAACATTTAGCCAAGGTGTACGACAACACTCACCCTCGTGCAAAAAAACGAACTGATTAGGTAAATAAATATGATCCGATTTAATCGTGCTATTAAGCCATTTTCTGTCATGAGCTTTGATTTAGACGACACTCTTTACAACAATCACCCCATTATAAAAGCAGCGGTTAAAGCGCAGCAAGATTATTTAAACGCGCTCCCTAGCTACTTAGCCCAAGGCCAAAAATACTGGCAACAATGCCGCAATGAAGCCGTATTACAGTTACCTGAACTTGCTGATAACGTCACTAAATGGCGCCAACATACACTGCGCTTAGCCCTCTCTAAACTAGATTTGAACGAGCAAGAGGTAGAGTACCATGCCGATGCTGCCTACAACGCCTTTGCCGATGCGCGCAGTAAAATAGTGGTAACCGACGACGTACTAAAGCTGCTAGATAACTTAGCCCAGCACTTTACGCTGGTTGCTATAACTAATGGTAATGTTGAAATTGAACGCTTTAACTTACACAATAAATTTGAACTCGTGTTACAAGCCGGTATGCACGGTAAAGCAAAACCTCACAGCACCTTATTTGATAAAGCCGCCGAGCACTTAAACGTTGCTAAAAGTGAAATTTTACATATTGGCGATAGCCTAGATACCGACGTACAAGGCGCAAATAATGCCGGTTGCCAATCGGTATGGTTAAACGATCAAGGCGCCAATTATGCTTATAAAGGGCTGGCTGATATTGAAATAGCCAATATTCATGCCTTAACGCACTTTATTAAATAATACCAATTGCATTAAATAAGAGGTCACAATGAGCCACTATACCAAGCTAATTACCTTGCTATTAATTGGCTCACTTAGCCTTAACGCTTATTTATTGTGGCCGCAGCCCGCGCCAACCAAAGTACAAAAAACGCAAGGTGCTGAAAAAAGCATATCGCCTAAACAACAAAATACGCTATTAAATACGGCAAAGCAGCAGTTTAAAAAACACCAATTTGAAGCCGCACTTAGTAGCTATCAACAACTCAAAAACAGCAATCCAGAAATCGCAAAAAACCTTTATTCATCGTGGCTAGTGCAGCTTAAAATATGGCTAAATAGCAATTTATTACTCAGCGAGTCATTTCTCAATGCGCTATTAAATAACAGCCCTTATAACGTAGAGTTACTTAATTTACAGGTTGAGTATTTAATAAATAGCGAGCAAACACAAAATGCCATTATTGCTTTATTTGAGCTTAATTCATTACTGCCTGCTGATCAGCAAAGTAATGTAAATACACGTTTAAATACGCTCACTCAAAACGAATTACACACATTAACTGAGCAACAAAATTGGCAAGCTATTATTGAGCAAACACAAATTTGGCTTGATTATAAAAGCGATAACGCGCAGTTTTTATATCCGCTTGCGTATGCCTACTATCAGCAAGGCGATTTAATTAGCGCACAAGCAACCCTTGATCGAATGCCAAACCAGCACAATCTAAAAAGCCAAGTGCAAACACTGCAAGCGATGATCAATAAAGCACAATCGCAAGACGACTTTGTTGCTTTAACGCCTTACGGCGCGCATTACTTAATAAACACCGAAATAAATAACAATCTATCGACCGAACTAATGATTGATACAGGCGCAAGCGTAACCTCGCTACCTACAAATATTATTAAGCAAATTTCGCCAAGACCTTTATATTTAGGCGATGTAACGGTAAATACAGCGAATGGTCAAATTGTTGTAAAGCGTTATCAAATTGAATCGTTTAAAGTGGGCTCGCAAATTATTTATGGTTTTGAAGTGCTAAGCATTGAAAACACCCGTGGGCAAGGTTTGCTAGGAATGAACTTTTTATCGCGATTTAAATTCAATATAAATCAGCAAACAGATGAGCTAGAGTTGAGCGCTAAATAATTAAAAACCCAAAGGTAACACATGACACTAAATAACTATTTAAAAGCACTTGCTGAAAACCCAAAAAGCATTCAATTTACCGATACAATGGCCGTGATAGAAGCAAATTACGACTTTACTGCATGTGGCTTTAATAACCATGGATTACTTAGCGCTGCGAGTGAGAACAACGGCTCGTGTAAAATTTTTGCATTTGCTAAATTAAACGATTTAAGTAAACAAAATACGTTGGATTGTTTTGGTAAGTTTTACCGAGAAGACGTGCTGCAAAACCCTAAAGGGGATGATCATATGAACATTCGCACGTTTATGTTAGCACCAGAGGCAACACCTTTTTTAGGTATTACCTTTGAAGGCGAGCCACTAAAAGCAAAATAGCCAGCAAAAATTAAAGTGGTTTTTCCATAAAGTAACGCGTACCTGAGCGTGGGTAATTATTAAGTTGATACTTAACACTATAACCGCGCTTTTCATAAAAGGGTTTTGCTTGAAAATCAAGTGTATCAAGCTGAGCAGTTGTAGCACCTAGCTCAATAGCTGCTTGTTCAAGTGCCGTTAGCAGTTTATCTGCAAGCCCTTTACCTCGTGCAATATCGCTACACCAAAGCCAACTAATCATCAGCCAATTTCCAAACACACACCCACTAATACCGGCAACAAGCTCGCCCTGCTCATCAGTAAATTTATAGCCTAATGGCACTCTTTGCGCATCAAAATGCTCGGCGTTAAATTCAACCATTTGTGCGCGAAGCGCTGAGTTTAACGCATCGGTATTATCTACTTTTAATTGATACATTTATCGCCCTTAAAAAGCAGATACTAGCAAATTAGCTCAATCAATAAAGATTATTTTTACCATAAGGTACTTCAAGCATATTGCTGCTGGTTTTATCCGGCTGGCCGCACATTTCGTCGTAAGCGCTTGTTTGCCTTAACATCATCTGTGCGTACGCTATTTTTTCAAAACGCTTTTGAACATGCAGTGGGCTGAGCGCTCTTAAAAACTCACCGCTGTCTTCTGTTACATAATATTCAACGTTATTAATCATTACCGATACTTGATAAAGCGCCATATCTAACGAGTGAACAATAACTTTTTGTAGCGGCTCGTGCTTTTTTAACTGTGAAAATTTAATACCCATCTTGGCTACCTTTTTATATTTAACCTGAGTTCTGGTTATTTAACATTATCGATACGCAGCTTTGCTATAATCACGATCAAATTTTTATTAGCCGCTGGCGTCACACGTTATGAGCACAAAAATCCGACTCGCTAAATATATTGCCCATGCAGGTATTTGTTCTCGTAAACAGGCATCGCGTTTAATTGATGAAGGTGTAGTGACTGTAAATAATCGCCCAGCAAATCATATAGATCACGTTGATGAGCAAGACACAATAATAGTGAACGAAAAAGAAATTAAAGGTGCTGCCGATTTAGTTTATTTTGCGTACCACAAACCAGTAGGTATTGACTGTAAATTAAATATTGATGACCCTGCCAGCCTTATTCACCATTTGCCCACACTCACCCGTGTTTACCCTATTGGTCGATTAGATAAAGACTCTCGCGGTTTGCTTATTTTGACCAACGATGGGGATTTTTGTAATCAACTAATACATCCTGACTTCCACCAGCCTAAACATTATTTAGTCACCGTAAATAAGCCTTTAGACGATGATTTTTGTAAAAAAATGGCAGCAGGCGTACCCGTTGATAAACACATAACCCTGCCTTGTGAGGTAAATAAAATAGCCAGTAATCAGTTCAGTATTGTTTTAAAACAAGGGCTAAACAGACAAATACGTAAAATGGCGCATTACTGCGGATACAAAGTAATTGACTTATTTAGAGTGCAATTTAGTGACCTCCCCCTTTCAAAGCTAAACCTACCTGAAAACCAATATATACAAATTAATAAAAACGATATTTCAAAAATCTAATACCAAGTCACTTAACTATATCTCAAAAAGTTAAAAATAAACTTGCAAAAATAGATTACAGGTGTAGTCTTAAATTAAAGATTACACTTGTAGGCGATAAAATGATTGAATTATCAAAAGCAGAGTTTGACGTGCTCGACGCACTTTGGATTAACTACCCCGCCACCGCGAGCCAAATAATTGAGCGCTTAAGCGACGATAAGCAATGGCACGAAAAAACCATTAAAACCCTGCTAGGTCGACTAGTAAAAAAAGGCGCACTTACATTTGAAAAAGAAGGTCGCCAATATATTTATACTCCCTGTATGGAGCGCGCCGACTACACCCTAAAAGAAAGCCAAAACTTTATTGAGCGATTTTTTAGTGGGCGTATTGCGCCACTTGTGAGTGGCTTTGCTAAATCGGAGCAGCTTTCTCAGCAAGATATAAACGAGCTTAAAAAAGTTATAGATGACTGGGAAAAAAACCAAAAGTAAGGGATTAACATGGTTATTCAAACTGGTTTTAATTGGTTAATTGAGCAGCAATTACTATTAAGCATTTTGTTTTGTGGTTTTATTTTACTCGAGCGATTTGCTTTAAAAGCCCTTGGCTCGCGGTTTGTATATAAATTAGCATGGCTATTACCTGCGGCATTGGTGATTGCTAATTTACCAAACGCAATTAAACCACTGCAAAACAGTAATATTAGTCACTACTTAATCACCCCCAACCAATCTTTTACAAACGAGGTAGGTATTAGCTGGGCGCTCATGTATGTACTTATTACCGCAGGGTTATTAATAGCTAGCTTTATTACTCACACCCGCTTTGTTAAAAGCCTGCAGTTAACTGAGTTAACACAATTTGAAGGCACTCTTACCGCTGATGTTAAAACTTATACCAGCCAACATGTAGCCACGCCAATGGTGGTCGGTATTTTAAACAGTAAGCTGGTGTTACCGAGTAACTACAATACCCAGTTTGATAAAGCCACATTAGCGCTTATTTTAGAGCACGAAAACGTACACATAAAACGCAAAGACAACCTAACAAACGCACTTATATTACTACCTACTATTTTACTTTGGTTTAACCCACTAGCTTGGTTTTGTTACGCAAGCATGCGCCGACTACAAGAGTTGACTTGTGATGAACGGGTACTTGCCAATAAAACCACACAACAACATATTTTATATAGCAAAGCCTTAATAAACTGCGCGGCAAATGCGCCCACAGGACTTATGGCTTATTCACACTACGGAGATAAAAAAACCATGTTACAACGACTAATTAATATAAAACACAGCGGGGAGCGTTCAAAGTTTGCTAAAGGTGGCTTATTACTTGTAGCCGCAAGCATGCTAAGCGGCTTAGCAATTGCAAAGCAACCAGAAGCAATGACTAAAGAGGATTACATTTCACCGACAATACGTATTGAACCTGCTTACCCAATACAAGCAGCTCAACAAGGGATCAGCGGCTCTGTTGTATTAAAATACGATATTGCAGCAAACGGTAAAACAAAAAACATTAGTGTTATTCAATCTAAACCTAAAGATATTTTTGATAAATCAGCGAAAGAGGCGCTAGCAAAATGGAAATATAAAGCATCTGATTCAGGTTTTGAAGATGTACTTGTACAACTAGATTTTGCGATTAATAGTGAAGTGGCGCCTACCGATTTAATTGAGCGAATTAAAGTATCGCATTAACGCCACGAGTTGTTCAAGACTACAAAGCAAGCGCCCTTTTAGGCTGCTTGCTTTGTGGTTTTAAAATATAAACCTACAAACTCACCACAATCATGGCAATGGCTGTACCCAAACCAATAAACCACACTAATGAGCGAATTATATCTAGGTTCATATAGTAAAATACGCAATACAAAATACGCGACACAATATGCGTAACCGCTAGCGATTCGGTCACTGCACCTACAGAGTTAGTGCCCAGCACAACTGCAATAGCGACAGCAAAAACAGCAAGCGATTCAAAACAGTTTTGATGAGCAGCGAGCGCCCGTGCACCAAAGCCGGTTAATTTTGTTTGTTGCGCCCTTGGGTGTTTATTGTCGTATCGACCCAATTTTGCCATTGCTATAGCAACCGGCACTTTTGCAAAGTAAGGCATTAATACCGCAAGTAATGCACATACAACTAATGTTGTCATAATTTATCCTTTTTATGTTTCGGATAATTTAGCATAAGCATAATAAAAAAGCCGCCAGATACGTTTTATGACAAACTCTGGCGGCTAACAATAACATCAGGCTTACTATAGCTAAATTTATCCTAAAACCCATGCGACATAATGTCGCAGATGATGAATATTCAACATCATAGTTAATGCATCGCTTTACTTCACAAAGCTTGTTAACTTTACTGCCTTACATTTTAACGATGACGACCATGACCTGGATATTTTTCACTTTTTTAGCCGCCTTCATGCAAGCATGGCGTAATGCCCTGCAAAGTAAATTAAGTAACGATGTGAGTGTGGCTGGCGTAACACTCTCTCGCTTTATTATCGCAGCCCCTATTGCTGGCGTGTATTTATATGGTTTGTATCAATATCAAGATACAGCCATGCCTACGTTTAATAATGCCTTTTGGGGATTTATTGTAGGCGCAAGTGTGATGCAAATACTTGCCACTGGTTTAATGGTTAAGTTATTTAAAATGAATAATTACGCCGTAGGTGCTGGTCTTGCCAAAAGCGAGGCGTTAGTAGCAGCCATTTTAGGTGTATTATTTTTTGGCTCGGCACTTTCTTTGCTCGGTTGGCTTGGTGTGTTTTTTGGCGCTATTGCCGTATTGCTACTCAGTGGCATAACAAGCGTTAAACACTTTAATGCTAAAACAGCATTACTAGGACTGGCTTGTGGTACTTGCTTTGCACTTACATCGCTGTGGGTACGAGAAGCGAGCTTAAATTCAGGATTATTATTTCCTCACTCAGCAGCTTGGGTTTTGCTGTTTGTAATTAGCTTACAAACACTAATACTACTGGGCTATTTATTATTAAAAGAGCCGCAAACACTTAGTAAACTTTGGCAATACAAAGGTACTACAGCCGCAATTAGTGTTTTTAGTTGTGTCGGTTCTATTGGCTGGTTTAGTGCAATGAGCTTACAGCACGTTGCTTACGTTAAAACACTTGGACAGGTTGAAGTGTTTTTTACCATGCTAATTGCCGTTCTTTGGTTAAAGCAGCCACTTAAGAAACAAGATACTGCTGGCTTAATACTCATAGCCATTGCCGCTGTTTTGGTTATGTTGCCGAATTAAGGGCATAAAAAAGCGCAGGCTTTTATACCTGCGCTGTTATAATTTTTATAGCTTTAAGAACTGGTTCTAAGAGCTGATTTTTAGTGTTATCACACCACTAATAATCATTAATACTCCCGCAATACGACCAAATGTAGCGGCATCGTTATAAAACAATATACCCACTAAAAACGTACCGGCGGCGCCAATACCTGTCCATACGGCGTATGAGGTACCCATTGATATTTGCCTTTGTGCAAGCCACAACATAAAACCACTAGCGACTAAAAATACCACCGCTATTGCTATACCTTGCCAGCGAGTATCAGCGTTTTGCGAAATTTTTAAGCCAATCGGCCAGCCAATTTCAAGTAACCCAGCAATAATTAAGTACACCCACGCCATTAAACGTCTCTCTTTTTAACAATCACTTCGTATAAATCTTCGCGGCGATCTTTTAAATTACGCACAGTGCCTTCGCTGTGAAGAATTTTAAGTTTATCCATATCAAGGTCACTAAATAGCAGCATTTCGGTGTTTGGTGTGGCTTCGTTAAGTGTTGCATCGTGCGGGAACGAAAAGTCCGATGGCGTTAATACCGCCGATTGTGAGTACTGCACATCAAGACTTTCTACCTCTGGTAAATTACCCACCGAACCTGCAATAACCACATAACATTCGTTTTCGATTGCACGCGCTTGTGCACAGTGGCGCACACGTAAATAACTGTTTTTAGTATCAGTCCAAAATGGCACAAACAGAATATCTAACCCTTGTTTGGCCAATATGCGTGAAAGCTCTGGAAACTCTACATCGTAACAAATTTGAATACCCACACGACCGGCATCGGTATCAAACACGGCAATTTTATCGCCGCCTTGAATAACCCAATCGTTTTGCTCATGCGGGGTAATATGAATTTTACGTTGCTCGTCTATCTTACCGCTACGATGGCATAGGTAACTTACGTTATAAATTTTATCATCTTCGGCAAGTGGCATAGAGCCGGTAATAATATTAGCGTTGTATTCTATTGCCATACGCGACATGGCGTTTTTAAACGTTTCGGTATATTCCGCTAAATAGCGAATCGCTTCTGTTTGATTACTTTGATTCCCTAGCCCCATTAGTGGCGCATTAAAAAACTCAGGGAATAGTATAAAGTCACTTTTGTAGTCAGATACGGTATCTACAAAGTATTCAACCTGCTTTAGCATTTCTTCAACCGATTCAACACAACGCATTTGCCATTGCACAGCACCTACACGCACGATTGATTTAGTTGACTCAAGTACCGTGTCTGTTGGCTCATACATAATGTTATTCCACTCAAGTAAAGTGGCGTAACCAACGGACTCTTGATCCTCCGGTAAATACTTTTTAAGTAAGCGTTTTACCTGAAAATCGTTAGATAACTGAAAGCTCAAAATAGGATCGTATAATTCTTTTTGATCTACTTTTGCAATGTATTCCATTGGCGTCATTTCACTGCTGTGATTGTAATAACGCGGAATACGCCCACCAGCTAAAATAGCGCGTAAGTTATATTGGCGGCACAATTCTTTACGGGCGTCATAAAGGCGACGACCTAAACGCATGCCTCTGTGACTTTCGCTAATAGCAACATCTAAGCCGTATAGCGCATCGCCGTCGGTATCGCTAAATACACGGTCGTGACCGTCTGCAATATCTTCGTATGTATGCGGGTTTGAAAAGCGCGTGTAATCAACCTGCACGCTTAATGCTAAGCCCACCAGCACGCCGTCATCTACAATACCTATTTGCCCTTCAGGAAATTGGTCTATTAATCTAAAAATGGTATGACTTGGCCACGCACCGCCTAAGTCGGGATACGCTTGATCCATCAAGGTTTTAATTTGCGGATATTGCTCTCTGGTTAAGTTACAAATTTCAAGATGGGTTTTTTCTGCCGACATACACAACTCCTTTGGGCATAAGAAAATAAAAGCCGAATGTACGTTAAAGTACACTCAGCTTTGTATCATGTTTTTTACGTTACGCGTACTACTTTAAGCTACGATAAAAAAGTGTGGTTACTTTCTCTTTTGGTAACCAGCCTGCGTATTCAAGATTCAGCTCAGCCAATGGATCGGCTTTAAGTACTTGCTCTAAGCTTGCATTATTTTGCATTGCTTTTAGCATTACGTCTTTCGCGTTTTGAACTAGCTTACCATACGCTATCAGTCCTGAACGGTCACTTACCTTGCCGTGTCCTGGTATTACTTTAGTGTTGTCGTCAATTTGATTAACTACATCGTTTACTGCCGCTAAAATACCATCAACGCTGCCGCCGCTATCTACATCAACAAACGGTAAGCTGCCAAAATTAAAGTAAATGTCGCCCATGTGCACTATGTTGTCGTTACTAAAAAAGATAACCGAATCGCCATCGGTGTGTGCATGTTCGTAATGCACTACATGGGCGTGTTCGTTATTAAAATGTAGTTTTAAGTCATGACCAAAACTAATGCGCGGTAAAAAGTCTGACCCCTCCCCGTGCTGCTCTTCTAAACGTTTGTGTACATTGTCGTGCGCTATAACATGCGCACCCGCTTTAGCAAAGTTCTCGTTGCCACCGGTATGATCGCCATGATGGTGAGTATTAATGACAAACTCTGCACTGCCTGGTTTTAAATCGCTAATGGTTTTTTTAATATCATCTGAGAGCTTGGCAAACTGATCATCAATAATATAAATGCCATCATCACCTACACTTGCTGCAATATTACCGCCTTGCCCAAATAGTACGTATACATGCTCACTTAGCTTTTGTGCTGTTACTGGGCCATCATCTGCTTGCGCTGTAGTGCTTAGTAATAAACCTGTTATTAATGCGGGTAGTATTTTTTTCATTTTAGTTCTCTGTTGTTTTATTGGTAATTATATAGAACGTGTTTAGCTATACTTTAGTTCATCGTGTCGGCTTTATTACTATTTGATGTATTAATTCTTGAGGCAATAAAGGTGTATGCTTACCTTCAACGTAATCACTAAACCCCGCTCTGTAAAATTCAGAAAGAGGGTGCCCCGATTGCCCACCCGGAATAGCCATAATTGCATGTTCTAAATGCCCAGGTTGAGCAATAAAACGCTGCGATGCGCCAAAACTACGCCCTTGTACGGCGGGCATATAACTATCACCAAAACCCGCTGCTGTGGGCATATTTAATAACTTAGCAAGTAACGGCATTTGCTTTGCAAACGGATGCTCTATCACTAACTCATTTACCTTGCCCCACTGCCAGTTTTGTACGTTATTACCAAATTGTTCTGTAAGCTTAGTAATAGTTTGGCTAAATGCTCCTTGTAACTGCTCATCCCAGCTTTTAAATTGTGGGTTTATCCATGTGTCGGGCCTGTTGTTTATAAGCTGCCAAACAGCGGGCTCTAAATCTCGTTTTACGTATTTAAGTGTGCCTTGTTGTTTATTTAATTCATCTTCCATACTGCTAAATAAAATATTAATCACTTCATCGCGGTAGCGCTTAACTAAGGTATACCCTATGGAGGTTGAACACGCACATTGCTGCCAGTTTTCAAGCGCTGTTATATATTGCTGATTTTTAGTTGTATCGGCTTTTAATTGCTTTAATAGCAGAGCATGCCAAGGCATTAAAAAGCGAGCTTGGTTATCAAGTTGTAATGCGTAAAAGTCGCTCTCAGCAAATGCTTGTTTTTCAAATAATCTATCGCGAATTTGACTCGAACGTGCGCCGAGTGCATAGCCACCATTACCAAAACGCGCGTCATCCTCAGCCGATACCACGCGAGAATTACCAGTCCATAATCGACCGTTTTGCGGGTTTTTAATAAAAGGGCGTTGTAATTCATTTTGCTGCCAAAGCGCTGAGTAGTCATCGGCATTTACGCCAAGCTCACTTGGCGCTTTACGAGCCGGTATACCGCCCATGTTTTTCCACGCTGCGCTACCAAGGCTGTCTACCACCATAAGATTTTGCACCGGAATGCCCACATCGCTTGCTACAGCAAGTGCATCATCTACCGTTTTGGCTTGCTCTAATTTTAATAACTGCATATTAACGGCATAAGGCTGATGGGCAGCCCAGCTCAACGCATAAGGTTTTTCGTTAATATATTTTACAGGTCCGTATTCACTGAGTATTAATGAATAGTTTTCAACCTCCCCATCGGGTAATGCAATAGGTTCATCTACTTGCCATGTTTTACTATCATCGTTTAATGCAATCCAATCGGCTGTATCTAAATAACCGTTAGTAAATCCCCATGCAACATTGTTGTTAGTGCCAACAACAATGGCAGGTGCGCCGGGCAGCGATACACCGGTTACCTGAGTCTGCTCACCACTGTGCATGTAATTTAATTGTGCCCTGTACCAAATTACAGGTACTGCCATCGATAAATGCATATCATCCGACACCATACCACCCCCTGTTTTAGTAAGCGCCCCTGTAACAGCCCAGTTATTACTGCCGCGCTCTTGGTTTGATTCAATACTTTTAACTATATGCTTTGTTTGAGTTGGAAAGGTAGGTATGCCGTCGCTATAAGGCGCTAATTTACTGCCATCAAGCGCGGCTTGGTACTTACTCGGTTGCGTTAAAAAATCAACCATTTGCTTTGTGTACGCTTGCTCAATTTGAATAAGTGCTTGGTCGCGCTCAAATGTGGCGCTTTGTAAATCAAGGTACATGCTAAATATCACAAGTAGGCTGTCTTCACTTAGCCATGGCTTTTGCGCTGCACCGGTTAGTAAATATTCAAAGCTTGAATACCCTACTTGCGCTAAGCCTTCGTTTACACCTTGAGCGTAACTTTTAAGTAATTGCTTATCGGTCTCAGGCAGGGTTTGTAAAATAATTTGGCTGCGTTTACGTAATTGATGATAACGCATTTTTTTATCGAGCCCCAACGCTGCTTGGCCAAATAATTCACTTAACTCACCTGCGGCATTACGCCTTAGTAAATCCATTTGAAAAAATCGGTCTTGCCCATGCGCATAACCTAAACCGTAGGCGGCGTCGTTTCGGCTATTGGCGTTTATTACTGCTTGCCCTAATGCATCTCGCGAAATTTTTACAGGCTCTGCTACCGCGTTACTGCGTCCGTTTCCATCAAGGGCGGGTAAACTTAAACTAAGTACCCCATAAACAACAGCGGTACTTGCCAGCCCTAATATCACAATTAATAACAACAAGCGTTTGATTACTTTAAACATCACCGTTTCCTTTGCACGTTTTGACCAAGCGTTAAGCACATATAATAACCACAGTTTTATTAAATAATAATGTTCTTGCTCGCAAAGGGTGAAATAAACATCAAAATCCACGATAATGTCAGCTCCACACATCGTGCAGAACTAGTTGAGATCAATATGACTGAAAAAACATTTATCAAAGGTAAAGACCGCGACCTAGAATCGTCAATCTCTACCATGCAAAACAAGCTTAAAGCCCTAAACATTAATGTTGAAGAAGCGCTTTGGCTTAACCCTGTAGCTAACTGTTATTCGGTTCATATAAAAGACAGCGACTGCGGTGTTATGTTTACCAATGGTAAAGGCGCAACCGACAAAGCATCTATTGCTTCAGCACTCGGTGAATACTTTGAACGTTTAAGCTGTAACTACTTTTTTGCAGACTTTTATCTAGGTGAAGAATTTGCTAATGGCGAGTTTACTCATTACCCAAGCGAAAAATGGTTTAAAGTTGAAGGCGATGAAGTGCCAGAGGGCATTATGGATGAAAGCTTATGGGATTACTTTGACCCAGAGCGCGAACTAAACGCATCACACCTTTTTGATTTTAACTCAGGCAATATCGACCGTGGTATTTGTACCCTGCCATACACACGCCAACGCGATAACCAAGACGTATACATTCCGGTAAACGTTATCGGTAATATTTTTGTATCTAACGGTATGAGCGCAGGTAACACCAAGTTTGAAGCTCGCGTACAAGGTTTATCAGAAGTATTTGAGCGCGCAATTAAAAACCGCATCATCGCCGAAGGTATTTGTTTACCAATCGTGCCTGAAGATGTTGTTAAGCAATACCCTAAAATTCACGAAGCGTGTGAAGAACTTCGCAGCCATGGCTTTCATTTACGTATTGCCGATGCATCACTTGGGGGTAAATACCCTGTAATGAGCGTAACGCTTATTAACCCAACAGATGGATCTGTATTTGCTTCTTTTGGTGCTCACCCATCATTTGAAGTTGCGCTTGAACGTACCGTGACTGAGTTACTACAAGGTCGTCGTCTTGATCAGCTAGATGTATTCCAACCTGCAACATTTGATAACGATGAAGTAGCAACACCAGAGAACATTGAACTGCACTTTATTGATTCAAGCGGTTTGATTTCGCATGATTTTTTCCGTGCAAAACCTGATTTTGAATTTGTACACTGGGACTTTAGCGGAACAACTGAAGAAGAATATAACTTCTGTACTGACCTAATTCATAGCATGGATCATGATATCTACATCATGGATTACACGCACCTAAACGTATACGCGTGTCGTATTTTAGTACCTGGCATGTCTGACATTTACCCTGTTGATGAGCTTATTTGGCGTAACAACAACGAAGGCGCAAAATTTCGCGAAACATTCCTATCGCTTGATCAGTACGATGCAGAGCAATGGATGGAAATTTACGACAGCCTAGAAGAAGCAGGCCACAGCGATATTATCCGCGCCGCAGAATTTATTGGCCTTGCAACCGATGCCGACACACCATGGCACACACTGCGTATAGGTGAGCTTAAAGCACACCTATGTTTAGCTGCAGGCAGCGAAGAAGCCATTGATTGGGTTGACTGGATACTTCATACAGGCCAAGTAAACGAAGAGGCAATGCGCCACTTCCGCTGTTTAAAAGCAGTTCTTGAAATTAAATACGATGACGAGCGCGAATACGCTGATTACCAAGATGCGTTAGGCTTAATGTTTGGCGCTAATAATGTAGCGCTGGCTATAGAAATTGCCGAAGGTAAAAAGCAGTTTAACGGTTTAACTTTCCCTGGTTTATCGCTTGAAGGCTTTAAAAAGCATGCGGCGCTACTTGATGGTTACCGCAAGCTACATGTAGCAAAGCAAAATCACTGGGCGCGTGAAGTTAGCGACTCGTAACTCGCTAAACTACTAATTATAAAAAATAAACGGCGCATTTGTTAATGCGCCGTTTTCATTTGTGTAATAAATTAGCTATAGTTAATTTGCCTAAATTAACGCCACGATGTAGCAAATGCCACCATCTACTAACAATAAAAAAACGAACGTTCATAACTTTAAGTTGACCTTTTGGTTATCGCTTACGCTAACTGTACTAGTTGGTATCGTACTTGATCGTATTAACTACAATCGTATTAAAGATGCCCATCGCCTACAAATTCTTTCTGAAGTAAGTACATATCGAGCTCAATTAGAATCTATTTTAGTTTCTAATATCCAACTAGTTCGAGGCTTAGGTGTTGCCGTAGCAGCGCAGCCTGATTTACAGCAAACACAGTTTGAACAAATTGCCCAACCACTATTTAAAACCTCAAATGAGCTTCGCAATATTGGTGGCGCACCCGATATGGTAATTCGTATGACTTACCCCTTAAAAGGTAATGAAAAAGCACTCGGTTTAAACTTTTTAGAAGAAAAAAACCAACGCGCTGATGCTATTAGAGCTCGTGATACAAATACCATTGTAATGGCTGGCCCATTAAAATTAATCCAAGGTGACATAGCACTTATAGCCCGCGTTCCTGTTTACATACCGCCAGAAAATCGCTTTTGGGGATTACTTTCAGTTGTTCTCAACATTGACAAAGTCTATGAAAATTCAGGTATTTATGAGCTAGAAAAAGAATACAACGTCGCTTTACAAGGCAGGCATGGACTTGGCAGCAAAGGGGAGTTTTTTTACGGTAATCAAAACATAATAGAGCAAGACCCCCTTGAGTTTACGTTAAGCTTTCAAGGTGGCAATTGGCAACTTTACGTAGCACCTAAAATAGGTTGGAGCCCACCAAATTCAGCTGTATGGCCACTTAGGCTATCAATTATAATTATTTGCGGGTTATTAATTTGGGCCTTTTTATTCTTTTTGAAAATGCTTAATCGCCAGCAACAAAACGAAAAAATGCTTGAGGCAATGAGTGATCTAGCCCAAATAGGCGCATGGTCATTTAACTTAGAAACGAAACAAGTGTATTGGTCTGATATGACCAAAAAACTATTTAAATACCCATTAAATAGCCAACCAGAATGGCCTAAAGATTTAAATTACTTTAAAAAAGGCACTAGCAGAGAAACAATTAAACCTTTAATTGAACGAGCCATAAAATATGGTGAAAGCTACGAAGTTGAATTAGAAGTAATGGATGAAGAAGGTGAATCTGTTTGGGTACTCGTACATGGTGAAGCAGAACGAAAAAATGGACGATGCACACGTATTTTTGGCTCATTACAGAATATTGATACCCGTAAAAAAATTGAATTAGAAAATAATAAAACCGCATTACACAACGAAATTTTAGCCTCCCTGACCGTTAATAAATTAATATTAAATGGGCAACTTAGCCAATCAAAAGACATTATTACTAAAGCAATCTGCCAAGCATTTGATATTAAACGTGCCAGTATTTGGTTTTTTAATGAAGACAAATCCCAACTAAGCCCTTTTGCCATACATAGTAAACATTCGTCTAGTGATAAAATTGACTCTATTTGGCTAAGAAAAAATCTTCCCGGCTTTTTTAATGCAATAGATCACCAGCCTGTATTTAATGTGCCTGACGCCCAAGAACACCCAATACTCGAGCCAATTAAAGAACAGTATTTAATGACTCTCGAGATTAAATCAATGCTGTGCGTAATAATTCCTGCGGGAAGTGGCGCTATAGGAGTCGTTTGCGCAGAGCAATGTCAATCAAAACGCCACTGGTCTAAAAACGAAGAAAGCTTTTTAATTGCCGTTGCAGCGTTAATAGGCAGCTTGCACTCAAGCCAACAGCGAATTGAAACCGAACAAAAACTAGTTTCTGCCAAAGAAACCGCCGAACAAGCTGTTAAAGCTAAAAGTGAATTTTTAGCGAGTATGAGCCACGAAATTCGCACCCCAATGAACGGTGTTTTAGGTATGCTTAACATAATTAAGCAAACTCAATTGGACCTACAGCAAAAACATCATATTGAACTTGCTCAATCATCAGCTCAATCTTTGCTTAATATAATTAATGACATATTAGACTTTTCTAAAATTGAAGCCGGTAAGCTCGATATTGAAAACGTGCAATTTAATTTACCTCGGTTATTAGGAGAAGTGGTGGAATCCTTTGCTTTAAAGGTAGAACAAAACAATACAAAACTTATTCTAGATGCTACTCAAATAACTGTTAGCGAGATAATTAGTGACCCTAACCGCTTGCGCCAAATTTTAAATAACTTAATTGGCAACGCGGTTAAATTTACTATTGATGGCGAAGTAGTCATTACCGCCAGAATAGATGAAACAACGGATGGCTCGTTCCTACAGTGTTCGATTATTGATACTGGTATTGGTATTGACCCTAAAAAACAAGCGTCGTTATTTGACTCATTCACACAAGCCGATGCTTCAACAACACGCCAATTTGGGGGCACAGGGCTTGGTCTTGCCATAGTAAAACAATTGTGCGAACTGATGAACGGTGAAGTGAGTGTAAACAGTATGCAAGGTGAAGGAAGTACATTTTCTTTCACAGTACAAATACAACCGCGCTTAAGTAAAGAACAAGATTTACCGAGTCATTTAATTAAAAACAAACATATTTTAATTATTGATGAGTGCTCGTTAAATGCTAACACCGCTAATAAGCAGCTCACTGTTTGGGGTGCAAAAGTTAATTGTATACATAACTATCTTGAGGTTGATGATTACTTAAGTAATGTAACCACCCACCCTGGTGCTATTTTAGTTGATTACTACTTTTTTGAAAAAGCCCCACAAACGCATATCACCGCGCTCAAAAACTTTATAAATATGCATAGTTGCAAGTTAGTTATTATGGCGCCAATGAGTTATTCGTCTGAGGAGTCTAAAGTAGGTATGGAAGTCGACTGTATGATTTTCAAACCTCTCACACCGTCTGATTTGTTTGACTCACTCACAAACGATAAATACATTGAACAACAGCAGCAACAAGCACAGCTTCAAAACAAGCTAACTAAAGCGCCAGTACTGGATTCATCAGAACCACAACTATTGCTTGTTGAAGACAATAAAATAAACCAAGTGGTTGCCTCTGCGCTATTAAAGCAGGCGGGTGTTACTTTTGATATTGCCGAAAATGGCCTTGAGGCAATTGTAAAGCTCAATGCAAAACAAGGTAAACCATATAAGCTAGTTTTAATGGATTGCCAAATGCCCGAAATGGATGGCTACCAAGCCACTAAAGCCATTAGAGAAGGTGATGCAGGTAAAGATAATGAAAATATTACTATTATTGCGCTAACAGCCAATGCCATGCAGGGCGATAAAGAAAAATGCCTAGCCGCAGGCATGAACGACTATTTAAGTAAGCCTCTCGATTTAGCTGCATTACAACCAAAGCTTCAACAATGGCTTGGCATTCAATAAAGGTGTAAGCTAATAAAATACGCTTACTAATTTGAGATTATTTATGCAGTTATCAACAAATCAACAACGTATTCTTGGTTGCCTATTAGAAAAACAAAGCACGACGCCAGAGCATTATCCGCTATCGTTAAACGCTCTCGTGAACGCATGTAACCAAAAGTCTAATCGCGATCCTGTGTTAAGTCTTACAGATGAAGACGTGCAAAACGCACTTGATGAACTAATAGAAATGCGTTTGGTCACAATAGATGAAGGTCTTTCGGGTCGTGTAAATAAATACGATCACCGCTTTTGCAACACTGAATTTAGTAATCTGCAGTTTTCTGCTCAGCAGCGTGCCATTGTTTGTTTATTACTTTTGCGTGGTGCTCAAACCCCTGGTGAATTAAGAACCCGCAGTGCTAGGCTTGCTGATTTTAATAACGCAAATGAAGTAGAGGCAGCGCTCAATAAACTGATTGAAAGCGAGTACGTCACAAAGCTAGAGCGTGAAGCTGGTAAACGTGACAGCCGATATATTCATTTATTTGGCGAACAACAAAATAATCCCGCCGATGCCTTTGTTGCGCTACCAAGCGAAGTAATTAAAGACAAAGAATTAAGCGATTTACTTGAAGAAGTAGAAAAATTAAAAGCAGAGCTTCGCCAAATAAAAGCTCATTTAAAACTTTAATTAACTAAAACTAAATCACATAATAAGTTTATTGCGTATCACATATTAAATTTTATAAGGAGCTGGCAATGCGCGCCGAAATTATGGCTGAAATGAAGGTTCAGCCAACGATTGATGTAAATGCTGAGATAACTCGCCGAGTTAATTTTATTAAAACACGTTTGGTAGCAGCTCACTCCCGCTCATTAGTACTGGGTATTAGCGGTGGTGTTGACTCATCAACCTGCGGCCGCTTATGTCAACTTGCTGTAAACGAGCTAAATAAAGAACACGATACTAACAAGTATCAGTTTATTGCTGTACGTCTACCTTATGGTGTACAAGCTGACGAAGATGAAGCACAAATGGCGGTTGATTTTATTCAACCAAGTAAACGTATGACCGTAAACGTACAACCTGCGGCTGATGCATTGCATGAGCAAGCGCTAGCTGCCGTAGTTGGCTGTGGTGAAGCACTGCCTGAGCAAGCTCAAATAGATTTTATTAAAGGTAATGTCAAAGCGCGTCAACGTATGGTTGCTCAGTACGAAATTGCAGGTTTTTGCCAAGGCTTAGTAGTGGGTACCGATCATAGTGCTGAAAACATTACTGGCTTTTATACTAAATTTGGTGACGGCGCGTGCGATTTAGCCCCTCTGTTTGGTTTATCAAAACGCCAAGTTTGTGCACTTGCTACTGCACTAGGTGCGCCAGCTTTATTGGTAGATAAAGCACCTACAGCTGATTTAGAAAGTGACCGCCCAGGTTTAACAGACGAAGAAGCGCTTGGTTTGAGCTATGAGCAAATTGATGACTTTTTAGAAGGTAAACCAGTGTCTGATGATGTTGAACAAAAGCTTGTAAGCATTTACACGCGTACACAACATAAGCGTCAACCAATTCCGACAATTTACGATTAAGGTTTAGTAGCTAAAATAAAGCAATTAATGCCTTTGAGGATTAATTGCTTTTTTGATCGACAGATTAAGAAGCTGCGTATATTTTTATAAATTAACGCTTTGAATTTTATAATACCAATTGCATTAAATTAGTGAGCTGTTATAGCCCTATGAAATAGCGATAGAACGATAATATTTTTAATTATATTGGTATAACTACCCGCCAAAGAGAACACTGCCTTATATGACATCGCCCATTTTAATTACCGGCGCAGGCCAACGTATTGGTTTAGCACTCGCTCAGCATTATTTAGCCCAAGGGCAGAGTATTATTATCACGTATCGTACTCGTCACGCCGCTGTTGATAAATTAGAGCAACAAGGCGCTGTATGTATTTATGCCGATTTTAGTACCGATGAAGGTATTAGTACATTTATAAATACGCTTAAAGAGCATACAACATCGCTGCGCGCTATTGTTCATAACGCATCAAGCTGGGACTGCGAAGCTAACAACCCTGACTTTGCAGCACTGTTTGATAATATGATGCGGATACATGCCAAAACACCGTATTTAATTAATTTAATGTGCGCAGAGCTGCTTTTAAACTATCAGCAAAAGGAAAAAGTACCTGCCGATATAATACATCTTACTGATTATGTAGTTGAAACAGGCAGCCCTAAACACTTAGCTTATGCAGCAAGTAAAGCAGCACTCGACAACCTAACCAAATCGTTTAGCGCTAAATATGCGCCAAATATAAAAGTGAACTCGGTTGCTCCATCGCTCATTATTTTTAATGAACATGACGATGAGCAATATCGAGCTAAGACCCTTAAAAAATCATTAATGGGCATTGAACCCGGATGCCAAGAAATTATCAATAGCATTGATTTACTATTACAAAGCCACTACATCACAGGGCGCTCTTTGCCTATTGATGGCGGTCGTCATTTAAAGTAAATATAAATAAACTGAGATATTTATGCACAATGAATTAAAAGAAAGTTATGAAAAAATCATCACCGCTGTAGGCGAAGATGCTAACCGCGAAGGCTTACTTGATACGCCAAAACGTGCTGCAAAAGCAATGGAATATTTAACGCAAGGGTATCGTCAAACGCTTGATGAAATAACTAATAAAGCAGTATTTACATCTGACGCTGACGACATGGTGTTAGTACAAGACATAGAACTCTACTCTATGTGTGAGCATCATTTACTGCCTTTTATTGGCCGTTGCCATATTGCTTATATACCAAACGGTAAAGTATTAGGCTTGTCTAAATTTGCACGTATTGTTGATATGTTTTCACGCCGTTTTCAAATTCAAGAACAGTTAACGCATCAAATCGCTAAAGCAGTTGAAGAAGTTACTGGCGCTAAGGGCGTAGGCGTTATTGTTGAGGCAAAACACATGTGTATGATGATGCGTGGTGTAGAAAAGCAAAATTCAAGCATGCGTACATCAGTAATGTTAGGTAACTTTAGAAGCGATCCTAAAACACGTAACGAATTTTTGCAGCTTATAAAAGGTTAACCCTATGGCTAATGCAATTATTAACGTTACTAATTTACGCCTGCGTACGTTTATTGGCTTTAACCCCGATGAGCGTGAAAAAAAGCAAGATGTAGTGATCAATCTAGAGATTCACTACCCTGCTGATGATGCGTGTAAAACGGATGAAGTTGACCAAGCACTTAATTATAAAGTGATCACCAAAGAAGTTATTAGCTTAGTAGAGCAAGGGCACTTTTTACTGCTAGAAAAATTAGTTGCTGAAATTCTTGCCGTTTGTCACGCACACCCAAGCGTTCATTACGCTAAAGCACGTGTTGATAAACCACATGCACTGCGTTTTGCCGACTCAGTGTCGTTAACGCTTGATTGGGCTAAATAAGCACTTAAAAACTTATTTAAAAAAGCTTTTCGAATCCTACGGCAAGGGCGATAACCGCTAAATAGCGAGCGCCTTTGCCTAGTGTTACTAACAATAAAAAGGTACTAAGTCGTACTTTAAATATGCCTCCAATCACCGTTAATGGGTCCCCCACAACCGGTAACCAAGCAAATAACAAACTATACACTCCATATTTATTAAATTGCTTTTGTGCGCTATCAAGCCCTTTTTGCGATACAGGAAACCATTTTTTATCTTTAAAACGCAGTACCTGCGTGCCTAACCAGTAATTAACACAGCTCCCTAACACATTTCCAAGTGTTGCTACGCACCACATAAGCCATAAATTAACTTTATCTTGAGTAATCATTCCCACCATTATCACCTCAGAAGAGCTAGGCAGTAATGTCGCAGATATAAATGCGCTAATAAATAACGTGAGATAAAGCATAATGCCCTTATGGCTAAACGTAAAAACCCAGCCTATAGCTGGGTTTATAATACCAATTTTATTAAAAACATGATCATTCTAGCGTATTAAATAACTCACTAACTACGTTAAAAATTATTTATATAGAACAACTATGTATCATAATTTTAGCCTTGTTATTGAGCTATTTTCTTATCGCTATAATAGGTCACTAATTTAATGCAATTGGTATAAAAATAAACTGTGTGTTTATTTTATCAAATTTAAACTAAACGGGTAATTAAACTCTTTACCTTCATTAGCTTTAATACTTGCCATTACAACCATTACAAACCCAAAAATTGCCACTATAGGTAGTAATATTAAGCCGACTGCTACAAACATCAGCACAAAACAAACTACATATGCAATTGCCATCGTTATTTGAAAGTTAAGCGCCTTTTTACCATGCACATCAACAATTGGCATTTCATCTCTTTTAATTAACCACACAATTAATGGCCCAATTATTGAGCCAAACGGCACAACAAACCCAGCAAGCGCACTTAAATGGCATAACATAGCCCACATGCGCTCATCTTTATTAACTGGTTCAACCTGTTGATTTTCTTCCATAACACGCTCCTTTTTGTTTTATGTATGTTGCCTCTTAACTAAACAAATGTCTACTAATCAACCAACGTATTTACCTTTAAAAATCACAGCGTGAAATCTTGTGATAAAAAAGTGATAAGTTTGTGAGAGTTTCTGGAGACGATTATTTAATACTTAGCTCGAATCATCACTTACAGGAAATAATAATGAAAACTTCTACATTAACAATCGCAATTCTTTTAGCGGCAGCTAGCCAATCGACTATGGCCGCAGAATTAGACCTAAAAGTAACTAACCTAACCAAAGGTATTCACTTTACTCCACTGTTAATTACAGCACACAACAGCGAAGACACACTGTTTGAAGTCGCAACGCAAGCATCTTCAGCACTACAAACAATGGCTGAAGGCGGCAATATTGAAGAGTTAGTTGCACAAGCAACTGCTGCGGGTAGTGATATGGCTGCAAACCCAGCTGAAGGTTTACTTGCACCAGCCGCATCTACAACGGCAACACTAACAACTACCGACGGTAATGAGTACCTATCTTTAACTGCAATGATGCTACCAACTAATGATGGCTTTGTAGGCTTAAACAGTTGGAAAATCCCAACAGAAGCGGGTACTTACACTATTAATTTAAATGCTTACGATGCAGGCACAGAACAAAACAATGAGCTTGTAGTTGAAGGCTCTGGTGCTCCAGGTACTCCAGGTATTCCTGCAGCTCCAGGTGGCGACGCTGGTACTGGCGGTACAGGTGTATTAAGTGGTGATACAAACACTAACATTCATATTCACCCGGGTAGCTTAGGTGATGACGATTTAGAAGCGGGTAATAGCGATTTAAGTAATACAGTACACAGATGGTTAAACCCAGTAGCACAATTAACCGTTACAGTTAAGTAGGAGCATGATTATGTCATCTGCTAACAACCTTAAAAAAAGTCTACTAGTGCTTGCACTTGCAACCACACTTGCAGCGTGTAGCGATAATGATAACGACCCAGTTGTTGAAGAGCCGGTCGTTGTTGAGCCAATTGTTGTAGAACCTGTGATCAGTGAGTTTACTATTACTTTTAGTAACTTAACTGCAGGACAGCCTTTGTCACCACTCTCTGTCATTGCTTTTGAAGATGAAGCACCTTGGACCTTCGGTACAACAGCTTCTGTTGGCTTAGAAATGCTTGCAGAAAGCGGTGCAAATGAAGAATACCTCAGCTACGAAAGTGCACTTGCTGCAGTTTCAGCTGAAGGCGCTATTGGCCCTGGTGAAACCACCACAGTAATCATTACTGTTGAAGAGCAAGAAACGCTTAATTTGTCATTTGCTGCCATGCTTGGGAATACAAATGATGCTTTTACCGGTCTTAGTTCTTTAGATGTATCAACATTAGAAGTTGGCGGCTCGTTATCACGCACTACGACAGCTTATGATGCGGGTACGGAAGCAAATACAGAAACAGCTGAAACTGTGCCAGGTCCTGCCGCTAGCGGTGAAGGGTTTAACGAAATACGTGACGATACAGCCGATATAATAACGATGCATCCAGGCATTGTTTCAAATCAAGATGGATTATCTACATCAGCACTTGGTGTTGAACATAAGTTTGATAACCCAGTATCGAAAATAGTAATTACGCGCACGCAGTAACGTTCCAGCTTGTAATGGGGAAGTAAGGGAGCACGGATGCCCCCTTTTTTACGAGGTTATACATGCGTCACGAAAAAATATTAGTAGTAGAAGATGACAGAGAAATAGGTAAATTAATTATCACGCAGCTAACGTCGCTTAACTTACATGTTGATCATGTTGTGAGCGCAGAACTAGCCTTAAAAAAAATAGCTAAGCATCCCTACGGACTTATTTTACTCGATATAAACTTACCCCAAATGGATGGTTTGAGCTTATGCCGAAAAATAAAAGAGCATTACCCTACTACCTCCGTTATTTTACTCACCGCGCTGAGTAGCGATATGGACAGAGTTATTGGCCTTGAAATGGGCGCCGATGATTATATTTGTAAACCCTTTTTTGCACGCGAATTACAAGCCAGAGTCAAAACCCAATTACGCCACAGATCACAACTACTCGCAGGCCAAAACAACGACAACTCCCCCGTTGATAGCGAACAAACACTAAATGTAGGCTCACTCAATATAGAATTTAGTTCGCACCAAGTGTATTTAGGCAAGCAAGCCCTTAACCTTACCGCCACCGAATTTGATTTACTCGTTTACTTTGCACGCCATCCTAATCATGTTTTTAGCCGTCAGCAGTTACTCGATAAAGTATGGGGTTACCAACACAGTGGTTACGAGCACACGGTTAATTCACATATAAACCGCTTACGTGCCAAGCTAGAAGAACACCAACAAGCGCCTATCATCGAAACAGTTTGGGGGGTTGGTTACAAACTAAACCCTAGCCAACTCAATTAAGACACCTATTATGAAATTATCTTTGTATCAAAAATTAGCTATATCGCTAGTTGTCATTTTTTGTTTTATTTGCGCCCTAGTTTACGGCTGGAGCAAGCAATTAGAACTCACCTCAAAACATCATGCTGAGCAAAATTTACATTTGGCGCTTGCCGAGCATTTAGTACAAGATAACCCATTAATAAAAGAAGGTGTTTACGACTATAAAGCGCTTGAAAACCTCTTTCATACCTTGATGTTATTAGGCCCTGCGTTTGAATTTTATTTTGTAGACGAAACCGGAAAAATTCTTACTTACTCAGCAAAGCCGGGGAAAGTTAAACGCACGCATATTAGTTTAACGCCTTTAAAAAGGCTGATTAACGACCCAAGCGCTGCACCTATTTATGGTGATAACCCTCGTAATAAAGAGCAACAAAAAATATTTTCAGCCGCGCCAGTATTTAATCAAGATAAGCTACAAGGTTATTTATATGTAATTATTGGTGGCGAGGCTTACGACACCTCACTAAGTACTGTAAAAAATAATGATAAGTTATGGCTAGCCGCTTTATGGCTTGGCTCTGCACTCGCATTTTTATTTATTGCGATGCTAATTTTGCTACGCTTTTTTACCAACCCAATTCAGCGCTTAGCACGTGATGTTAGCAATATTGAAGCCGCCAACTACAGCCTTACCGACACCAAGCTAAGTAACTATTCAACGCAAAAAAGTAACGAAGTGCATAGCTTAGGACGAAGTATTCAAGCCATGCTTACCCGTATTAACGAGCAGTTTAAAGCACTTGAACAAGGCGATAAACAACGCAAAGAGTTGCTAACTCATCTATCGCACGACCTACGCACACCACTTGCTTCACTGCAGGGGTTTTTAGAAGTATTAAATCAGTCGGGTGAACAACTAAGTAAACAAGAGCAGCAAGAATACTTACAGGTATCGCTTAATAATTGTGGGCAATTAAAGTTACTCATAGAGCAAATATTTGAGCTTGCTCACTTAGAAAATGGCGAAATAAGTATAAACAAAGAAACCTTTAATTTAGGCGAACTCATTTACGATTGCATGGCAAAATTTAGTTTAGCCGTTGACAAAAAAGGCATTAGTTTGTCGGTAGAACCTGCGATTTGTGATTTTCCTGTGGTTGCCGATATAGCTAAATTAGAGCGCGTGTTAAGTAACTTAATTGATAATGCAATTAGGCATACCCCTCGCGGCGGCAGCATTGCAGTACATGTAAAACGCAGTGACGATAATCAACTATTTGTGCATGTATCAGACACGGGCGTAGGCATAAAAGAAGATGAGCTGAATGCTATTTTTGACCCTCACTACCAAGCAAGTAATTCTAATAAAGAAGGGCGCCAGCAAGGTGGTTTAGGATTGGCTATTTGCAAAGGGTTATTAAAACTAATGGATAGCGAAATTTACGTACAAAGTGAAATTGGTAAAGGCACTATGTTTAGCTTTAATTTGCCACAAAAAAAGGTGCTTTTTTAAAAAGCACCTTATTGAGTTAAATCTATTTAAATATAAATATTCACTACTTTTTAATACCCGCTAAATCAAGCATAAATGCATAGTTTAGCGCGGTATCTTCTAAGCGTTTAAAGCGACCTGATGCACCACCGTGCCCTGCTTCCATATCTATTTTAAACAATAACTTATTGTCATCAGTTTTATAGTCACGCAGCTTAGCAACCCATTTTGCAGGCTCAAAGTATTGAACTTGTGAATCGTGCAAGCCAGTCGTCACTAGCATATTAGGATATGCTTGCTTAGATACTTGGTCGTATGGTGAGTAAGACAGCATGTAATCGTAGTACGCTTTTTCGTTCGGATTACCCCACTCACCGTATTCATTTGTTGTAAGTGGAATACTTGCATCAAGCATAGTGGTTACTACGTCAACAAATGGTACCGCAGCAACCATGCCTTTATAAAGCTCAGGTGCTTGGTTTGCTACTGCGCCCATTAATAAGCCACCAGCACTGCCACCTAACGCAAATATTTCATCTTTTGCGCCATACTTTTGAGAAACCAATGCTTTAGTTACATCAACAAAGTCATTAAACGTATTCTTTTTAGTGAGTAGCTTGCCGTCTTCGTACCAAGGACGACCTAGCATTTGCGAGCCACGTACATGGGCAATTGCAAATACAAAGCCACGGTCAAGTAAACTCAAACGCGTGCTTGAGAAAGTAGGGTCCATGGTTGCGCCATAAGAGCCGTAACCGTATTGCAGTAGCGGGTTAGTACCATCTTTTTTAAACGAGTCTTTACGGTAAACTAAGCTTACCGGTACTTTTATGCCATCACGTGCTGTTACAAAAATACGCTCTGAGGCGTAATTATCAGCATCAAAATCACCTAATACAGCTTGCTGTTTAAGTAGTTTTTTATCGCCAGTCGCTAAATCTACATCGTACGATGAGCTTGGAGTGGTCATGCTTGTGTAGTAAACACGTAACGTGCTGCTATCTATATCGTTATTACCATAAGTACCAATTGTATAAGCGCTATCGTTAAAGCTCAGTGGTAACTCTTTACCTGTTTTTAAATCACGCACAATCAACTTTGATTGGCCCATTGCACGCTCTTGGTAAACTAAGTAGTCATTAAATAAATCAATGCCTTCGAGCTTAATATCATCGCGCGCTGGGATCACACTTTGCCAATTTGCTTTGTCACCAGCTTTATCAATATCCACTTTCATCAGCTGAAAATTTACAGCATCTAAGTTAGTTACAATGTAGTAAGTATTCCCTAGTTTAGATATTTCATATTCAAGCCCTGCTTCGCGCTCAATTAAGCGTTTAGGCATTGCCTTAGCATCATCAGCACTTAGTACCGATACGCCTGATGCAGCTGTGCTGCTGTGCCAAATATAAATTTCTGACTCATCTTTGCTTTTACTGATACCCATGTAATAACTGGTATCAGTTTCTTCGTAAATTAGCTCATCATCAGCTTGTGGTGTACCTAATGTATGACGATAAACCTGATAACCTAATAAAGTTTGTAAATCTTTTTTAATGTAATAAACCGTTTTATTATCGTTTGCCCAAACTATACCGCCGTTGGTGCCCTCAAGTGCATCTTCGAGTAATTTACCGGTTGTTAAATCTTTTATTTTTATACTATAAATACGACGGCTAACAGTATCTTCGCCATAAGCCATTAAATTGCCATTCGGGCTTACATTTAAGCCACTTACTGCATAATAATCATGGCCTTTCGCAAGCTCATTTACATCTAAAATAACTTGCTGATCGGTACCTGCAAAATCGCTGCTGCGTAAGTAAGTAGTGTACTCGTTATCGCCACGTGTTTGCGTTGAGTAAAAATAATCACCGTTTTTAACTGGGACTGAATCATCGTCTTTTTGGATACGCCCTTTTAGCTCTTCAAACAATTCACTTTGCAGCGTTTTGGTATGTGCAAGCATTGCATCTGTGTATGTATTTTCAGCTTCTAAATAGTTAATCACCTCTGGCGCTTTACGTTCGTCATCACGTAACCAATAGTAATTATCTACACGTGTGTCACCATGAATAGTCATCTCATGAGGCACTTTTTTAGCAACTGGGGCAATAGCTTGGGCTACTTGAACCGTTTTAACTTGTGTATTATTTTTTTTGGTTTCTTCAGGGGCTTGATTACAGCCACTTAAAATAGCTAGCGATAATGCAGCAAGTGCGAATGGAGTACGTTTCATCAGTCAAAGTCCTTGTTGTTTTTTGTTTTTTATTTTTTATTAAGTAATTAAATATACCTAAAAATAACCTGTGTTGTGATTTACTTTGTGAAGCTATGTAAAGTAAATCAACGTAATTCCTCTTTTCTTAATAAGCCTACATCAGGTACTCTGTAGATATATAAGTCATTTTCAAGCTCAACTGATTAAGGGTAGGAATGAATAACGAAGTAATAAATATTTTAACTATGGCTAAAGTAATTCAAACAGCTGTTGCCCCAGTATTCTTGATCACGGGTATTGCCGCTACTTTAGGTGTTTTATCTAATCGTTTGGCACGTATTACCGATAGGGCACGTCAGTTAGAACGCAGATTAAAAGTAAGTACTGACGAGGACTTTAATAAATCACTCGCTACAGAGCTGCGCGCTCTTTTAAAGCGTTCTCGATGTATTCATATTGCTTTTAGTTTAAGTGTATTAAGCGCATTACTTGTATGCGCTGTGGTTATGTTGTTATTTTTATCGCACATTCAATCTATAAACTTAGGCGTGACTATTGCTTGTTGTTTTGTAGCAGCAATGGCATTACTCATATGTGCATTTATGTCGTTACTTGGTGAGGTATTCTTAGCAACTAGAAGCATGCGTCGCGGGATGATATTTGCAGATATTGATATAAACGATTAAGTTTTAGTTAAATCTATCGTATTCACTTGAATAAATACGATGTTAGATACAAGATACCGAATTAAGAATTACAATTTTCAACAGGGGCAAACATGAAATTAAAAAAAGTATTAGCAACAATAGCGCTGGCAACGTGTGCATTTAGCGTATCGGCAAATTCTGCATTTAAAGAGCCAAGTGACGCGATTGAATACCGCCAAGCAGCGTTTTCAATGATCTCAGTACAAATTGGTGACATGGGCGCAATGCTAAAAGGTAAAGTACCTTTTGACGCAGAGCAATTTAAAAAGCGTGCTAACAACGCAGCTGCACTTTCAAAAATGCCATGGGAAGCGTTTTACGAAGGAACAGATAAAGGCGACACAGCTGCACTTGCTGCTGTTTGGTCTGAAAACGATACTTTTATGAAAAAAGCAACTGCATTCCAACAATACGCAGATGAGTTAGCAGTAGCGGCTCAATCAGGCGATAAGGCCGTAATTGGTAAAGCTTTTGGTGCATGGGCTAAAGGCTGTAAAGATTGCCATAAGCAATTTAAAGATTAATTATTGTTGTTTTAATACTTAATGTAGTAACAACAAATGATAAAAAGCACTGAATGGTTAATCATTCAGTGCTTTTTTGTACCCGGCATTTAAGCCCGTATGTTATTTATTGAGCTAAACCTTCTGCGGACGACGTTTAAATACAGTCCTAATCCCACCCAAAATGCGTGTAAACACCTTACCAATATCACTTAATATAATGTACAAACATGGCACTAATATAAGTGTTATTAATGTTGCAAACATCACTGCAAAACCAAGCGCTACCGCCATAGGTATTACAAACTTAGCCTGCAAGCTTGTTTCAAACATAATGGGCAATACACCTGCAAATGTAGTAATTGAAGTAAGTAATATAGGTCTGAATCGAGCACAACCGGCATCTATTACAGCATTTTTAATACTAACACCTGTTTTACGGGCTTGATTCACATAATCGGTCATAACGAGTGAGTCGTTTATAACCACCCCTGCTGCTGCAATAATACCAAAGCCAGACATTAAAGTTATATCCAAACCAAACCAGTAATGCCCCCATATTGCTCCCGTTAAGCTAAATGGAATCACCGACATAACAATAAGTGGTTGCGCATAACTCTTAAGGGGTACGGCTAATAAAATATACACCAAAATCATACCGCCGAAGAAAAACATCTTCTGCTGATTAGCCTGATCCTGCTGCTCTTCAATGGCGCCACCTAGTTCTGACTTAACACTTGGGTATTCTTCTTTAAGTTGTGGTAGTAGCTTTTCTTTAATTTGATCTACAACTTCGTTTGGCTCAATCACTTCTTCATCTATGTTTCCATAAACATACACAGTACGATATCCCCCTTCACGGCGGATATAACTAATACCTGGTGTTTCAGTAAGTTCAACTACATCACCAAGCAGTACTTCACGGCCCTGCGGGGTAGTAACAACCGCATGCTTAAGTGACGAAAATGCCTCTCGAGTCAGTTTAGGGTAACGCACCATTACACGTACTTCCTCGCCTCGGCGAATAACACGTTGAGCCTCACCACCGTAAAAGCTTGCCCCAACTTGATTTGCAATAGAAGCTAAGTCTAAATCTAAATCGTAAGCGACCGGTTTTAGGCTCATTTGCACTTCTTTACTTGCAGGATCTATTGTTGAGCTAATATCAAACAAACCTTCTTGCTGTTGCAGCAACTCTATAAAACGACGTCCTGCATTATTTAATGTATCAATATCAGAGCCATATAATAAATAACCAAATTCGCCGTCACTGCTCCCTCCATTTACATCATCATAAATGGTTAATGATTTAACACCGGCAATATCGGGCATCGCCTCGCGCCAACGTCGTGATAATTCAAACGCGTTATAAGGCCTTATACTTTCATCAACAAGGGGAACAAGCACTTGTGCTTCAGTTCGCCCTTGGTTAAATACTAAAATATCTCTTATGAGTTTTTGACCATATTTGCGTTCGGTATCTTCATCAATCGCAATCACCATCGCTTCTATTTCACGAATAGCATTTATTGTTTGTATGTCTGATACATTGTCATTCATTTCTAGATTTATTTGCGGGTAGTCATGCGGGATCTTTGGCATAAACCCGGTACGAACTTGATTTGATGAGATTAAAGCAAAGGTTACGATTAATAGAGCAATAAATGAAAATAGCACTGACCAACGCCATTCAACACAACGTATAACAAAGCGTTTATATGGGCCATTTACAAAACCAAAAAATCGCGTATTAAACCGATCTCGCCAGCCCCCCTCTTTTATTGGTGAAAAATGAGTGTGAGCAATATGGGCAGGCAATATCAACTTTGATTCAATCAAACTAAATACCAAGCACAGCATTACCACCACAGCTATACCATAAAAGAAGGCACTTTCTGGGCCTGTAGATAACGTAAATGGAGCAAATACTGCAATGGTAGTTAGTACACCAAAAGTTGCAGGGGTTGCTACGCGTTTTGCGCCATTAACCACATTAACAACACCGCCGCCTTTTTTCTCTATTTCGGTGTAGGCACTTTCGCCTATGACAATGGCATCGTCCACCACAATCCCTAGCACCATAATAAAAGCAAAAAGTGATAAAATATTAATGGTTACACCAAACAGTGGCATCATCATCATTGCGCCCAAAAAGCACACTGGTAAACCAATCATTACCCATAATGCCAACTTAAAGCGTAAAAAGATTGATAGCATAATTGCAACCAAAACAGCACCCTGAATAAGGTTTGTAACCATCATGTCTAAGCGAGCATTTAAGTAGTACGTCATATCCATTAATGGCTCTAAGCGAACCCCCAGTGGTAGCTCTTTATTTTTTAATTCTATAAATGCTTTTACTGAATCAGCAACTGGGATAATACTTTGCTCTTCGGTCGCTTTCACCGATATATAAACCGCATTTTCACCATTGAATTTAAAGTAACGCTCACCTTCAGTGAACTGATCTTTAATCACGGCAATATCTTGCAGTAACACTTTAGCGCCATTAGCCCCTATTTTTACCGGTATTTGCCTAAATTCTTCACCAGAGTAAAACTGATTTTCGACGCGAACAGAAATAACACCTGCGTCTGTTTTTAGCTGCCCCGCCGAAAAGTTAGCTGAGTAACGACGCACTGCATTCATTACATCACTAAGGGTTAGGTTATATTGACGCAGCGTATCGGGTTCGATTTCAATTGCTATTTCATCAAGAGGAACATCGTTTACCACTAACGACACGTTAGATAGCTGTAGTAACTCATCCTCTATTTGGTTTGCTATAGGCTTAAGCTCAGTAAGCGGCAAGTCAGCAACGAGCGTCATACCTATAACATCTTGCCTAAACTCAACCTGACTTATGGTGACCGGTTCCATACCGGCAGGAAACGTTGCTATACCATCAACCCGTAACTTAACTTTATCGAGTATATCGGTCAGCTCTACATCAGTATTAATTTCAAGACTTGCTCTACCGCCATTTCTAAATGCCCTGTACACACCTTTTTTAATTTCGGTCACATCTTTTAGCGACTCTTCAATTTTTATAAGTATGCTTTCTTCTATTTCCTGAGGAGAGGCACCGGGGTAATTAGCCTCAATATTAATGTAGTTAATCTCTACATTAGGAAACATTTGGCGTTGGATATTTAGAAAGCTAATAATTCCCATCACCACAATAAAAATCATCATTAGGTTGGCAGCAACGGAGTTATTAGCGAAGTAAGCAATAATACCGGTTTGTTTTTCAGCGTTAGGCGCTGTATTTGGTAGTTCAGTGTTACTCATAACTCAGCCTACCTTTATAATTTTTCAGTGGAAGCATTTTCAAGTGCCTCTGTATTTTTAGTATTTTGAAGGCCCGCAATTTTTACAGCCATGCCTTTTTGCGGATATTCTGGCAAAGTAATCACCAACTTATCATCTGCTTGCAAACCATCACTGATGTAAAAGTACTCACCCTCTTCACGAATAACTGTGACTTTGCGCGGCTCAAGTTGCTGCTCTTCATTAACGATCCATACGGTTTTGTTATTAACTAACTCTTGCGGTAAGCGGTAAATATTATTGAGCATTGCACCTGCAAAATTTACCTGTACGTAGCTACCAAACTTAATGGCTGGTTGTATACTCTTAAGACCGTATGGGTCTTCTATACGCACTACTAAACTGCTCATACGCGTAGCGTTATCAACAATCCCTAGATCGCGGTCAATTACACCTTCACGGGTGAAGCTGTTTAGGCCTTTTTGAATAATCGTTGCGGTAATACCTTTAATACGCTCTGGCAAAAAAACGCTATCGAACCCTGCTATAGGAATAATCACTTCAGCGGTCTCAATATTATTGAGTTCAGCAACTTGCGAACCCATAGTGACAAATTGTCCAACACCTATATTTCGACTAATAACCAATGCGTCGTAAGGGGCTGTAACATCACAATTATCCAAATCACGTTGCGCGCGCTTTAATGCAGCTTGCGCCGACTTAACAGATGCTTGTGCACTGAGCACTTGAGGTTTACGTAAAAATAAATCTGTGCGCGCTTTACTTGGAAAGCGCTTGGCTTCGTCTTCGGCTACTTGAGCTTGAGCTTGTTCCTCTATTAAACCCGCTTGTGCGCGAGCAAGCTCGGCCTCTGCAACAAGTACTGCTGCTTCATAGTTGTCTTTTTCGATAGTGAATAAGGTTTCACCGCGAGCAACTATGCCACCGGCTACAAAATTAGGATGCCAACTTAACACCTCGCCCGACACCTGCGCCGAGAGCAGTGTATTTTCAAGAGGCTTTACTTCACCGTAGCTATTAATAATAACTTGGTGATCGTTTGCAATCACTGGCTCAACTTGCACTGTTGGACGAGTATCAATTACTTCTTTTTTTTCTGGATCTTTTGCAATGGCATTGATTCCCATAAAGCCAACAACACCAACAATGAGCGCTACAAATGGAAAAACCCATCTAAGTGAATTTGTTTGCATATCCTATTATCCCCAAAATTCTATTAACGCCATAATACCAGAGCCATATGAAACATTAAGGTGACATTTGTAAGCAACTGTTGCAAATACATATAAACCGCTGCTATTTAGGGCTATAGAATATAACTTCACATGCAGCTCACCTCATTCGTTATATTTTGTTACAAACTTTTATTCATTAATATCAGTTTATTAGCGTTAAACACTTAAATTTCATCGCGAAGATGTGCGAAATTAAATTAATTTACGTACAGTCCAATTAAATTAACAAATATTAAAAGTCTCAAAATGAAATTAACGACCATCACCCTTGCGCTTAGCTTAGCGTTTGGCAGCCATGCATTTGCAGCCGATAAAAAAGACGAAAAAGAGTCAAAAACACTTAGCGAAATGATCAAAGGACAAACCGAATTTGCCGGTATATTTAGCCTTTATCAAGACGAAAAAACCGGTAAGCACCTTATGGTGATTAACGAATCCCAACTCAATACGCCGTTTGTGTATTTTGCGCACACTGTCGATGGCGTTACAGATGCAGGCCATTATCGTGGTTCGTACCGCGAAACTAAATTAATTGAATTTAGAAAATACTTTGACCGTATCGATATTATTAGCAAAACACCTCGCTACAAATTTGACGAAAGCAGTGCAATTTCAAAAGCGAGTGATGCCAATATTAGTGAAGCGGTACTTGCGAGCATTAAAATAGAAAAAGAAGAAGACGGTAAAATAGCATTTAATGTAAATAAGTTATTTTTAAGCGAAGCACTTCATAAAGTATCACCTACGCCAAATCCAGCAGATAAAAACGCTAAAAAACGCTTTAAAGTAGGTAAACTAGACGATAAAAAATCACGCATTATTAAACAGCGTCCATATCCTAATAACTTAGACGTAGTTGTTGATTACGTATTTACTAACCCAAGCCCAACGGTACGTGGCTCAAATGCAGTAAGCGACCCGCGTAGCGTATCGGTAAAAGTTCAGCACTCGTTTGTCGCTCTACCTAGCAATAACTACGCACCACGTATGGATGATGCGCGCATTGGTTATTTTACAAATCAATTTGATCAAATGACATCTACCGATTGGGCACCTTATCAAGATGTTATAAAACGCTGGGACTTACAAAAGAAAGACCCAAGTGCAGCGCTTTCAGAGCCAGTAAAACCAATTACTTGGTGGATAGAAAACACCACACCCATTGAATGGCGCGATACTATTCGTGACGCTGTTTTAACGTGGAATACCTCTTTTGAAAAAGCCGGCTTTAAAAATGCCTTAGAGGTAAAAGTACAACCAGACGATGCAGACTGGGATGCGGGCGATATCAATTACAACGTACTGCGTTGGACTTCGTCACCTAAGCCTCCATTTGGCGGATACGGGCCAGCACTTGCTAACCCATTAACAGGCGAAATACTGGGCTCAGACATTATGCTTGAGTTTGTATTTATGAAAAACCGCTGGATTTACGACACACTTTTCACACAAGGAACAATGAGCCACGGTGAAACAACAAATACCGGCGAGCTAAATTGCTCTCTTGGGCATGAGATTCAACAAAATCTAATGCTTGCCAAAGGCCTTGCTAGCGGCGACAAAATTGAAGATAAAGAAATGCTTCGCCAAGGTCTAACGCAATTGGTACTTCACGAAGTTGGCCATACTTTAGGTCTTAACCATAATATGAAATCATCAATTTTGTGGGATGAAAAAGAAGTACACGATAAAAACAAAACACAAGGCATAGTAACCGGTTCTGTTATGGATTATGCACCCGCTAACATTGCCCCAATTGGTATGCAGCAAGGTGATATTTTTCAAACAAAACCTGGTCCTTACGATGATTGGGCAATTAACTATGGCTACAGCGTAGCGCTTGCAGATGAAGCTGCTGAGCAAGCTCGACTTGAAAAAATACTTGCTCGTTCAAGTGAACATGCCCTTGCCTTTGGTAACGATGCAGACGATATGCGCGCACCAGGTCGCCATATCGATCCACGTGTAATGATTGGTGATTTGTCGTCCAACCCTGCTGCCTATGGCGCAGATCGTATGGCACTAATTAATAAACTATTTACTGAGCTAAAAGATAAAGCAACGGTTAAAGGTGAGTCTTACCAACAGCTTGTTACCTCTGCTAATAGCTTATTTGGTCAGTACCGAGCTCAAGCAGGTGTGGTTTCTCGCCAGATTGGTGGCGTATACGTTGAGCGCGCTGTAGTGGGTGATACAAATGCAGATAAACCATTTACACCGGTATCGCTTGAGCGTCAAACACAAGCAATGGATATACTAGCCAAGTTTGTATTTGCACCAGATGTACTACAAAACATGCAACCTCTTTATAGCTACTTACAGCTGCAACGTCGTGGCTTTAATCACTATGGCAAAAATGAAGACCCTAAAGCACACCAAATGATTTTAGGAATGCAAAAGTCTGTACTTGCACAGCTATTACACCCAGCGGTATTACTGCGTATTTCTGATACTGCTTTGTACGGTAACGAATATAGCCTAACTCAGTTTATGGAAGATTTAACCGCCAGCATTTTCGTGAAAAACAAAGACGCAAACTCTATTAGTCACAATTTACAAATTGAGTATGTTAACCAGTTAATTGCAATTGCAGGTCTTGGCAAAGCAAGCAAATACGATAACTTAGCTAAAACAGCAGCGTTATATCAGCTAACTCAAATAGCCGATACCAGTGTTGCTTGGGGTGCAGATACAGCAACTAAAGCGCATAAGAAATATATTGATCGCTTAATTGCAAAAGCGCTAGAAGCATAAAACCTCTATTAATTGAGTAAACCAAGGCCACAATTTACGTGGCCTTTTTTATAACTTAATTCACAGTTTAAATATAAATAGTGCCTTTTAAATACCTTACAGCATGCCCGGTCAAAGTGACGGTTGTATCATCCACTTTGCAAATTAAATGCCCGCCTCTGCTTGAAGCCTGATAAGCACTTAACGTAGTTTTATCCAATTGCTGCGCCCAGTAAGGTGCCAAGCCAGTATGAATTGAGCCCGTTACATAATCTTCATCGCCACCGCTTGCAGGCCAAAAATAACGAGATATAAAATCGTAATCATCACTAGGTGCTGTAGCCACTACATCTAGTGGATAAAGCGCTTTTAAAAGCTCGGAGTTAGTTTTTAATTCAAGTATTTGATCGGCATTTTCATAAATAGCAAAGTAAGCTTGGCGATTTTTAAGCACTTTAATCGGTTGTATAGACAAGCCATCAAGCAATTGCTGCGGTACATTTTGTACCTCAATCGGTGCTTGTTTAGGAAAGGTCATTGCAAAGCTGCCATCAGCGTTTCTATTAACGATTAGCTCGCCCACCGCATCAGCAACAAAGCGAATTTTCGATATATTATGCTCTTCACATAAAACATAGGCAGCCGCAAGTGTGGCGTGACCACAAAAGTTGATTTCCATCAACGGCGAAAACCAGCGAATAACAAAGCTTCCATCGTCTTGCAGGCAGGTAAAAGCAGTTTCAGATACGTTATTCTCAGCGCCAATCTTTAGCATTAAATCGTCACTTAACCACGATTCTAGTGGGATCACTGCCGCATAGTTACCTTTAAATAACTCATTCGTAAACGCATCAATTTGATGAATAGCTAATTGCATTGTTTAAACTTTGTAATGATTAATAGCTTAAAACTGCCATACCTAAACTAAATTAGCACTTTTATTTTTGCTTTAAGCCATTACAGGTCGCATTCTATAGTATTGCATACAACCAAATTGCACAGCATTGGTAAGCAATAGCATAATAAACATAAGTAAGTGCGCCGTGCTTGGAGCAACTGTCGTAAGCTCAACAACTAAGCCGCAAATACCAGCAATAAACTGCAAGCTAAAGTAGCGCGCGCTTAAATTACTCACATTACCCGTACGCAATGTTTTATAAGTTTGCGGCATAACACGTACCGAACTCATCACAAGACCAACATACGTTAAAGCGCTTAATACCGTTGCAGTATCAAGGCTTGAATTTAAAAGCAGTGAAAAAGGCAGTAACGAAAAACCTAGCATAGTAACCAGCTGTACACGTTCTCGTTTAGCTGCATTGAAACGTGCAAAAAAATATAAAATAAGCCCGCTTAACGCACCGGTTACAATAAATGGTAACGCAATATAATAGCGCTCAAAGAAAATATTGTAGGTTATAAAATAAAGGCTTTGTGCTAATCCAAACGTCATCATTAATAGTGACAAACCAGAGACACTACGATTTTTTCGAATTTTGTTTAGTAATGGTAAAAAACTAAAAACCAAAATAAAAGAAGACAATATAGGCAAATAATGCGCCAAAGCAACCTCGCTCGTTATATAAATGTTAATTAAAAACAGAAATAAAAACATTTAATAAACATCTGTTTTTAAAAGGCTTTTACTATGAGCGCGGCATTGTAGAGCCGCGTAAATTTAACTCAACTAAATAAGATATTCTTATTTTAGGTACTGGAAAGCTAGGTATACAAAAACCGTAGAATTAAGTTCACGGTTTACCTATTTAATAGAAAACCTACTCACAAGCTATTAAATGAAAATGATAGTTGTTATCATACGCAAGTCATTAACTGCAATATATAAAACTATCTATGAGAAAAACTCTTTTTAAAATTCACAGTTGGATCGCTCTTATAGCTCTCATTCCCTTGATTGTTATTAGTATTACAGGGAGCGTATTAGTTTTTAAAAGTGAAATAGATGGCTTACTTATGCCAAGCAGTCACTATGTTGTAAAAGCACTGCCAGAGCGCATGCCAATCGACAAATTAATCGCAAAAACAGAGCTTGCTTACCCTGAGTATGTAGTAGGTAGTTGGGAGATATTTAACGATGATACTGCTGATCGGGTTTACTTAGTTAAACGCGGGACAGAGCAATGGTATAAGTTTCATTTAAACCAGTATACGGGTGACATTTTGTCAGAGCCTGTTGGTACCAGCCATTATTTTACTGATTGGTTTTTAGAACTGCATTACACCTTTTTACTTAACGACTTTAAAAACCTGCCAGGTCAAACAGGCACAGTACTAGGCTTCTTTTTTGCTCTGTTTTTATTGGTATTAGGTATTACAGGACTTATTATTTATCGTAAATTTTGGCAGCGCCTATTTAGTGTGCGCTGGCGTGCAACACTGCAAATTGTACTTAGCGACATTCATAAAATGACGGGGGTGATAGGGTCGCCCATCATTATTATTTTAGCTATCACAGGTGGCTACTTTAACTGGGCGGTGTGGTATCACGAAGTTATTGAACACGCTGAGGAAGAGCACTTTGTACTAACCAAAAACTTGCACAGTAGCGATATTTCGTTTCAACACATACTCGATGACAGTAAAAAGCAAATACCCACTTTTAATGGTACGTTTTTAGTTATGCCACTCGAGCCTGACGAAAATATCACCTTATTCGGCGAAGTCGATACAAATAACCCACTTGCGAGCGAATATGCCAATACGGTTAGCTACGATAAGCAAACAGGCGAACATTTAACTAACTGGGATATTCGCGAAGTTGGCGTTGGCTGGCAAGTAATTGATAGCTTTAGAAAACTTCATTTTGGCTACTTTGCAGGGCTAATAAGTAAAATACTGTGGTGCGTAATTGGTTTGAGCCCAGTGTGGCTAGCAGGTACTGGTTTTTACTTGTGGTTTACCCGCCGTAAACGTAAAAAACAATCACAAAAAAATCGCTCAAGTAAACGCAGTACAGCAAGTGCTTGATTAAAAACCCACCACATTGTAATGTAAAATTTAACAATGGAGTGGGTTTATGATGTTTTATAAAATAGCAGTCTGTATTACTTTTTTATATTTAGTTGGATGTAACACAACCAAGGTTCACCAAGTAGAACAACAAATAGAGCTTGAACAACTATTAAACCATTCTTTGTTTAATAAACTCGACACTCCTTCTGAGTACAGTATTTTCGAGCTGCCAAATGCTGAAAAAGAAAAATTTTTAGCCTATGCCGAAAAACAAAAACAGTCTGAAATCCGTCATGACCGCATTATTTACAACTACCTCGAAAGCAACTTAGCTAACTTTAAATACCACGGCGATACACTTACTTCAGCCCAAGCCTTAAAACTTTCGCAAGGCAACTGCATTAGCTTAGCTGTTTTAACACAAAGCTATGCACAAGCTCTCGGATTAGAAACGAGCTTTCAAGAAGTAACAAGTCAGCCTGTATACGCAAAAGAAAATAATGTTGTTTATGTAGCAAGCCACTTTAGAACAAGAGTATACGCCCCAAAAGTAGAGAAAAAAGATGATAATATTGTTGAATTTTTCAGAGCGGGCACCTTAATCGACTACTTTCCTACCCGTCGCAGCTTTTATTCAAGCAGTGCAGATTATAACGATTTAGTTTCTAAGTTTTACAGTAATTTAGCTGCAACAGCGCTAGCAGACAAACAGCTGGATATTGCTTACTCACTTATTTTACAAGCAAACAAATACACTCCCAATGATCCTGAATTATTTAATATAGCGGGCGTTTTGCATCGTCGGGCAGGTGATTTACAAAGCGCTAAAAATATCTATCAAACAGCACTTAGTAATAATGAAATAAGCATTAATTTAATCAGCAACTATCAGCTTTTAGCTAAAAAATTAGGCGACAAAGAGCTTGTTAAAGAGCTCACGTCACAATTAGTTAATAAAGAAAAAGACCCATATGAATTACTAGTAATCGCTAAAAACAACTTACAAGCTGGCCATGCTCATCAGGCTAAAGCACACCTTGAGCAAGCTATTACTAAAGCGCCTTACATTGCTGAGTTGTACTTGGAACTCGCAAAAGTTCGCTATCAACAAGGTAATATTAAACAAACACAAACCTTGCTTGAGAAAGCTATCGAACTAGAACGTGATAACCAAAAAATCGATGTATATCAAGCTAAGTTACTATCCTTGCAGATGGATAAGTAACTTAGCCAATTAATATTTATAGCGAATAATAAAAGCTCAGCCACGCTCGCATTTCATCCTCAAAACTGTCGCCTTCTACTCGCGACAGTCCCATATTAAATATTAAGTCATTTATACCAGCAGGCCCCATTCCAAAACTAAAATCACCTTGGTGTTTTATCCCGTAACTTTGTGCATATACGGTGCCGTCGAGTTGATGCTGCTTGTAATAAAGCCACGGCATGCCTTCTTTAAAGCTAAAGCCGCCACCGTAACCTTGATAGCGCTTTGCAGCTGCGCTATAAAAAGGCAGCTCAGATGAAAGTACATATTCACTATCTTGCTGCTGATTAATAAGATTTGAGCTAAAGCCACCTAATGCAAGGCTGCTGTCATCACGTTGTTTTTGAGAAAAATTTGCATAAAGAGGAATACCAAACGCTTTACCAAAAATTTTGGCGACTAAATCGTAACCTTGCCAACTATTACTTTTACTACTGCCATCGTACCAACTTGCATAAAGGCTTTGGCCTATCACAAAATCTTGACGATCATATTGCCAACTTTGGGCAACGCCTAAGCGCGTCCAATTTTTATGGCGTTGTTTATAATCAGTGTAATTGTAGGCAAGCTCCGGCGTTAAACTTAGCTGCCCAAATTTAACAGGGTAACTTATTGCAGCAAAACCACCACGGGCATCCATATCTGCATTTAGACTTTGTTGATACTGGCGCGATGTATTTAAATTATAGTCAAACAGTGCAAGTTTCAGTTTTACATCAAGCGCATTATATTTTGCCTGCACATAACCACCGTGCAGTGCTCCATCGTGTAAATCAGTGCTATATCCCGCTTGCAAGTCGAGCTGTTTTAATAAATCGCTACTTTTAATGCTTAAATCTAACAAACTGGTAGAAGCCGAATAATACTGCGTCCCTAGTGCAAAAGTAGCGTGCTGCTCGAGCACGTTGTAATTTGTTTGCTGCGTTGTTTGATGCGTATATATTTTAGCTTTTGGAAGCGTATGTTCGTTTACAATGAGCAGCGGTGCTTTTTTATTAGCCGAAAATTCAGTAACTACAGTGCTGTTTATAGCTTTTGGCAATGTTTTTACATTTGGTCCATCTGCGGTTATCGAAAAATAGAGTAACGAGCCATCGGCCATTTCAATCGGGTGGGCAACGGCTTCCTGCCCTTGGGTTAACTTGGTGAGTTTTTTACTCTCTATGTTGTAGTTATAAATATCAGTAGCGCTATTTAAGCCTGCAACAAAGTAAAGTGACTCGCCATTATGGCTAAAGCTAGGCTGACTTAAATATTGATACCCGTTTGGCATAGGTATTAATTGCTGCTTATTACTACCCACATCTTGTATATACAATTGCCAGTTTTCATTTAATGACGTTGATAAATAAGCTAATTTAGTTTCATCAGGACTGAGTATTGGGTAATCGTAAGTTGTCTCAAGGCTTTTTGTAAATAATGGTGTGGTGGTTTGCGTATTGAGATCAACCTTTACTAATTCAGAGTAGCCACCTCTTATTTGCTCGCCATACAAGGTTTCACCGTTACTGGTTACGCTAAATCGTCGTATACCAGCAAGCTTGGTAAGCTGTGTAATATTTCCAGTGTCAGTGTTATAGCTAAATATGTCTGACACTTTATTATAAATACCCGACTCTTCATTGCTGTACGCATTAAAATATAACGTTGTGCTATTTACCCATTGCGGGTTTGCAATACCGGCTCGATTAATTTGATTAAGCACTTGTTTTTGTTCGCGCTTAAACACACTTGGCGCTGTATCGGGGATGTCTTGTGCATCGTTTTTGAGTAGCTCTTTTTGCGCTTTAGTAAACTCCTCTTGCGCCTTTATGTTGTCGTCCGTGCTATAAATTATAAGCTTGGTATTGCTCTCTTTGTCTCGCTCAACAATTGCAATTTTACTACCATCTTTTGAAAGTGCAGGGTTACTTGCATATAAGTTAAGTTCAAGCCAAAGTTCACTATTAAGTAACGGCTCTCCTTGTTCTATTTGCATTGCTTTATAGGTATATTCAGCTATAAATCGGCGATATAGCTTGGCTGCACTTTGCCCAAACACACCGCTAAATGCCTCATCAAAGTCACGCGTTTTTACGCCTTGCATTCGCGTCCAAACACTATCGAGTGTTTGCTCTGAATAGTTTTGCTCTAGCCAATTTAAAAAGCGACTACCCATTAAATACGCCATTGAGCCGCCCATAAAGCCCTGCTCGCCATTTAATTGCCCATAGGTTGGCAAAGCACCTTGCTGAGCAAATTCTCGCAGTATTGACTCTGAGTAGTTATCAAATAAACGCCCACGGCCCGTCATTTTAGACTCAATCAATGTGGCATAACCTTCGGCTACCCAGCGCGGCGTATCACTGTAGGTTAAGTCGTATAAATCCCATATGCCACGTACTTTTTGCTGCCAGTGATTGCGTGTAGGCTGTGCTAAGTGCACTAAGTGAATATATTCATGCAACACAAGCAACTGCTGCCAGCCAGCGCTGTTTGATATAACGGTGTCGGATTGTGGTGGGGTTGTAAAAAGCGCCATTACAGGGTTATTTGAGGTAGGTAGCGCAAAGCCATTTGCCGCATTTAGGGGATCAAACACCACTACATCAACTGTTTTATCAAGTGCTCGGTTTTGCTGTTCAAGCACTTTGGTGCGTACTATTTCAAGCTCTTCTGCAGTTGATTTAGCAAAATCAGCATGCTCAACACTGTAGTGAATGTTGAAATGTTCGGTATGAATAGTTTGCCAATCGGCTGCAAAGCTCGGTGCTGCTAACAATAAAGCCGATGCGATAAGTGTTTTTTTCATGAGCGTCCCTAAAAGAATTCCTTAATACCATCTAGGGTATTATTAAATGTCTTTCATGGGCAGTAAGAAAGTGTAATAAAACATGTGAAAATGGGTATTTCCACATGCTTTATTAGGGAAATTTACATCCAACTGCGAGTATCTGACTCAATCTGCTTAATTGTAAAATCAATAATAAAGTCAGCATCTTGCTGCTTTATGTAGGGCATAAATGCAAAGCCTGAAGCAAGTTGTATATACAGGCTTTTTAAGCCAGATTTTCTCATTAAGTACGTACTTATACTGCGTGCACTTTGCGCTTTATAAAGCTCAAAAACACGGTAATGAACGCCAATCATACCTTTACGTACAACCATGTAAAATCGGCCATTATCCTCATGCATGTAATAACCATAACGCTGATACGACAAAGTAACCAAGCCAGAAAACACCACTAAAACACCAAGGCTTATCAAAGTATTAATATCAGCAATAAAACAAAAGCCAAACACTAATACACTCGGTAGCAATGAATAAAAGCCTAAATTTTTATACAAAAGCGCTCGCTCTGCGCGCTTAAAAGCGAGTTTTTTACTATTAAACCACGGGTAAATCCATTGGCATACACTATCAACTTGTTCGCTATTTAATACAGGTAATACTAAGGTTTGTTTATTTTTTTTAGCTGCAACACCGGCTGCTATTCCGCCGCTACTTGCTTGTAAACACTCAACGGTAAATCGCTTTAGTAATCGACCCATTAGGTTTTGTTTAATAACAATAGATTGCACCTTGTCCATGCTCATTGAAAGCTGATGGCGCTCTAACAAGCCAGCAATACGTTTAAACTTTTGACCTTTGAAATAAAGCTCAAAGTTATAAAAACGAATAAGCGACATAGTCACCGATAGCATTACAGCCACCAAAACTAACAAAACAATTAAGGTGATCATCGCAAAAGTAGCAGCGCTGGCCAGCATACCAAGCTCTTGTTGGTAAAAGCCTTCTACTTTCGCAATAATTTGCTTCTCTAAAAAATCAACAATTAGGTTTATAAAAGGGGCAAAAGCAGCGATTGCTAAAATAGCCATATTCGACATTAAACCAAATTTGGCTATTTCTTTATTGCTAATGCTTAGGCTGTTTTCGATAGTGTCTGTTTCGCTTTGTTCAGTATTTGGTGCTTCTTGCTGTTGCTGCGCTTTAAAATCAAATATTTGTTTACGCATTTGCTGTGCATAATCTTTAGTGACACCTGGTAAAACAACTTCTTGCGACACACTGCCAGCGGCATCAAAAATACAATTAACTAAGTTTACGGGGGTAAAATAAAACGGCTCGGCAATATTAACGTTTTGCACACGGCCAAATTTAAGCGTAAGTCGCTCTTTTTTAAATACACCTTTGTTAAGCAATATTTCGTTGTCGCTACTAATACTAAACTTAAAATTTAAATAATATAAAAATGAGTAAACAAGTAGCAAAATTAGTGCAATACCGCCTGCAACCTGCGCCCAAAACAACTTATTTTCTACTTGAGTAACAAACACGACAAGCATGGGCAGTAAGTTTAAAAGGCCATCTTTTACAAAGCGCACACTAAAGTGCACAACAAAGTATAAAAGTGCCCAGGGCGATACTTTTTGCCAGTAAATAGGGCTGGCTTTATCTTCGATAGTTGTATTACTCATCGACTAAAGCTGCCTGAGTAGTTGCGTCGTCTAGGCGGTAGTTTTGTACAAATTGGCGCATATTTTTACAATCATCATGGGTTAGCCCACTAATTTGTAAATCGGCACTTACACCGCCAGCGCTAAATAATTTAATGCTCGCAAGGCTAAGTTTTCGCTCTATTGGCCCTTGGTGTATTTCCATATGCTGTACACGCGCTAAAGGTAATACCGTCACTTGTTGCCAAATAACGCCTTTTTTAAAAGCAATGTCATGATTTCGCACTGCAAAACCTCGCAACCTCACACTTATTATGTTGTACGCCATAGATACGGCCACCAAAATTGGTATACCAATTAGCAAATACGTTTGTGCATTATTAGCAAAGGCTTCATTAAAATAACAAACAGCAATAAGCGCTCCAATTAGCGGTACATAAAACAGAAGCGAGCTAAGTTGTGTATGTAATAAGGCTTTATCAGCCAATGGCTTAAAGCTAATATCACTATGCTTTGGTAAATCCATTATTTGTTGATTGTTAAACACTATTTGTCCCTATTTCTGCTTTTAATTATGACTAGCTTACCAACTAATGGTAGTTATTAAGGTGTGGCTTTGTTTTGGCTCAAGCGTTACTTTATCTGTCAGTACATTAGCAGCCTCTAGACACAGCATTGTTTTATACTCATCGTCAGCAAAATTAGATAAGCGTTTTGACTTTTCTATCCATGGATTCCACAGCACACACGAACTTGAGTTTTCGCGGCTCACATTAATAACACCTTCTGGCGTATTAATGCTTTGTATTGTACTTGCTTGTGTATAAACCATGTCGGTTTCGCGATTAAAGCTTACAACATCATTTTGTACAAATGGCCCTTCACTAAACTCAATATATTGCGCGCCTTGCAAACCATCAACATGGGTATTTGTAATATCTGAGGTTGGAAAATAGGTATGCAGTGCTTGAGTAAAGCTAAATGGCACACTTCCTAAGTTAGTGGTCGTTAAGCGAACCTGTAATTTATCGCTTAATATAAACTCAACTTTTAATGCGCACTGATGCGGCCAATACGTTGTATTAACAAGTTTCATGGGGAGCTTTAAACTAACTGTAATTTGCTCATCAGATTCGTGTACTTCATCGGCTTGCCATACGCTTGTGCGCGCAAAACCGTGGGCAGGCCACCCATCATTAGCGTGTGTACCAAACCACGGCCAACAAATAGGAATACCGCCTCGAATACTCGCCCCTTCTTGATAGGTTTCCTCTTGTGAAACCCAAATAAGTGGCTTGTTATTTTTAGGGATAAACTCGGTAATTTGCCCACCTTGCAAAAATATTTTTGCGTCGCACTTTTCACTAGCTACTTTAATAAACTCAAGTCCGGATTCGCTTTGCTCAATGCTAACTGATGGCGATAATTTCATACCTTCCCCTATAATACTGATACTAAAGATTTTTAATGTTTACATCTAAACAATAATGCATGCTTAAAGTATACGCTATTGATATTAAATATTGATTGCTGAATTTGTTCATTGCCGATTAATACATATACAGTAAACTCACAAACAATTACTTTGTACTAACAGCTGTAAATGAATAATACTAAAGTCTATACAATAAGACTTGCCAATTATTCACAACATACGTACTGTGCGCAACTTAATGCACACAAGGTGCTAAGAAAATTTACCAATATTTAAACAATATAATTTTACATTAGTTACTGCTCTAACTATTAAAAACCAATAAAAGCGGGCTAAAGTACAATATATTATTTGAATTCAATTTATTTGATGTGTAACATTTCGCGATTACGGCAAACTACCGCCCCATCGACGAGATAAGCAAATGCAAAAATATGACGAGTTATTGATTTCTTTACGTAAAGTTATCCGCGCGATTGACTTACATTCTAAGCAGCTAAATAAAACTTCGGGTTTAACTGGCCCACAATTGCTTATAATGCAAGAAGTGCAAAAAACCGATGGAATAACGGCGAGCCGTATTGCTCAAAATGTAAATTTAAGCCCAGCAACGGTCACCAATATTCTCGACAGAATAGAAAGCAGAAACTTAGTAACACGCGTACGCAGTCAAATGGATAAACGCAGAGTGAGCTTATACCTCACCGATAAAGGAAAAGAGTTACTTGATAAAGCACCTCAGCCATTGCAAGAACACTTTATTGAAAAGTTTTCTGCACTTGCTGAATGGGAACAGAGCCTTTTACTCTCATCAATGCAGCGTGTAGCCGCAATGATGGATGCAGATAAATTAGATGCATCGCCCCTTCTAGAAGTTGGTGCGCTTACTCAAGCTCCTAAAGAATAAATAATAAAAAAAATACATAGTTTTTGTACTTACCCTAAACGTAAGGCGTTTTTTTACGTCTTGAATTTTTTATTTTTTAATCAAAATCTGAGCGGCAATTATGACTAAACTCTCAAAATTAACACTAGCACTAGTTCTAGGTGGTGTTACAAGTACTTCTTATGCGTCTGATGACCTAGACACGTTACAAAGCCAACTTAAGCAGTTAAAGCAACAAATGCAACTGCTTGAAAATAAGTTAGCTGATGAAAAAACAAAACAGCAAAAAATTAATGAGCAACACAAGCAAGAAGTTGCAAAAATTAGTAAAAAAGCTGATAACAAAGAAGTTGTTGTTGCTGCCGCCGAATCTGAGAAAAAAGACGAAGGCGTTAAAATTGGTGGCGCAGTGCGTTTTAATTACAGCACTAATTCATACGATGAAGACACTCAAGATCGTAGCGGCGACTTAGATTTCGAAGTATTTCGCATTAACTTATCTGGCGAAATAAACGATATTTCTGTTAATGGTGATTTTCGCTTTTACGATTACATGACCATTGTTAAGTATGCATACTTAGGTTACGAATTTACTGATGGCTGGGAAGCACAAGCTGGTATTGCACCTGTCCCTTTTGGTAATGGCCCATACAACTCACACAGCTACTTTTTTAGCACTAACTACTATGTTGGCCTAGAAGACGACTTTGATTTGGGTGTAACAGTAAACCGTAAACTAAAAGATAACTGGAAACTAGACCTAGGCTTTTTCAAAAATGATGAAGTAGGTGGCGTTGATGGCAGCTCTGAAGTTAACGAACGCTACTCTTTTGATATAGTTGGTAGCCGTGCAACAACCGAAGGTACATACGATGCACCTGGCTCTCGCCTTGGTGAATACAACACATTTGCAGCTCGTACAGTGTACCAAATTGAGCATGGCGAAAACGCTAAAACCGATGTGGGTGTATCACTATTAAGCGGTGGCTTACATGATGGTAACGACCGTGCAGGTAACTACGGCGCATGGGCGTTCCACGTAAACAGCCAAATTAATAATTGGAATATTCAATTTCAGCACGGTGAGTATGACTACGACCTAGACGACAACAGCAACCGCTTTGTTGTAGGTGCGTTTGACTACTACGATACCGTATCAAGCGAAGCTACCATGACTAACTTTAACGTAGCTTACGACCTATCGGTTGATTTAGGTCCTATAACAGGCGTGCAGTTCTACAACGATTACGGCATCATTTACGACAAATCTGACGACAGTGCAGATACATGGATGAACGTAACAGGTATGAGCGTATCAGCAGGCCCGTTATTTACGTACTTTGACTTTATTCAAGCACGTAACCAGCCATTTATTGGCGGAACAATTATTGGTGATGGCGATACAGAGCGTCGCTTTAACATCAACGTAGGTTACTACTTCTAGATAAGTAAAACCTATTTTATAAATTTAAAAGGGCAAACTTAGTTTGCCCTTTTTTATGTTTTTACACTTCGATTTTATAACTATTTGGCCTACAATCGAAAGTATCAGCCATTACTAAAAAGAGCCTAAGTGAATATAAAAGCAGTGTTTATTTGTTATAAAAACTTATGGTTTAAAGCACTTGGCTTAATACTTGTAGCCTTGGGTATTATTGGCATTGTGCTGCCGGTCATGCCTACCACTATATTTTTTATTTTAGCGCTCACCTGCTTTACTCGCTCATCACCCGCGCTTGAACAATGGCTGTTAAACCACCCTCGTTACGGTGTAACTTTGCAACAATGGCAAGCTCATAAAGTAGTGCCTGTAAAAGCCAAATGCTACGCCGCCATTGGTATGTTAATTGGATTTATATTTTTACTGTATTCAACCGCCCCTATTTGGGTTATTTATCTCGTTGCAATAATAGAAGTATTAGTAATGATTTACCTTATTTTAAGACCTTCCAGCCCTCCTAAGCATTAAATATTCATTTTTTACCTGCTTACCGCCTTTGTTTTAAAGTTTTTATGTAAAGATAAGTAAGTAAATTTGTAATGGCTAATGCAAATCATTATCATGTTGTAAATTTAATTTATTTACTGTTTTTATGTCGTTTATTAACAAGCGGGCTTTGTATAGCACAAGCCGTGCTCTACATATTTATATTTCTACAGCTTTGTTTTTTTTGCTTATCTTATTTTGCGTTAGCGGCATTGTGCTCAACCATATTGATTGGCTTAAAAACGATAAAAATAATGGCCAAGTAACGGCGGTAATTCCAGCAGAGCTAGTTACCAAAGCGAATGAGCAGCTAAATACGCTGCCAACGCTTTACCCTGAAATAGAAGCTTACCTAGCCGAGCAATATGCACTTACAAAAGTAAAAAGCATTGAGTGGGAAAAAGAAGACGCGCTTGTCATGCTCGACTACCCACTGCCTGCTGGGTTTGCCTACGCAGAGCTTGATTTTACAACTGGCGAGCTAAATCTTGATTACCAAACAGGTGGCTTTTTAAGCCTTATTGGCGACTTACATAAAGGCCGCCACAGCGGTGAAGTATGGAGTTGGGTAATTGATATATCTGCCGTACTAATGATTTTATTTGCCATCACCGGCATGATTATTTTGTTTCAAAATAGAAAAAAACGCTTAGCAGGAATATGGATAACCGTACTCGGAGTGGTAACTCCACTGGTTATTTATTTATGTTGGGTTCCACAAATAAAAGGAGTGTCTTAATGGTTAAATTTAAATTATTTATAAGCGCCGCATTACTGCTCGTAGCTGCGTTTTTTCAAACAACGGCGCATGCAAAAACACCACAGCTAGAGGTTGAATTAACACTTCCTGACTTAGAAGTACAACCGTATCACCGCCCATACGTTGCAGTTTGGCTTGAAACACCAGAGCGCAAACACGTTACAACGCTTGCACTTTGGGTGCAAAAAGCAGAATGGTTTAAAGACTTACGCCAATGGTGGCGTAAAGCCGGTAAAAGCGATGCCAACTTTGACGGCATTAGCGGCGCAACAAAACGCGCAGGTACTTACACCATAAATTGGCAAGGTAATGATTTAGACGGTAACCCAGTAAAACCAGGTAAATACTTACTAAATATTGAAGTTGTACGCGAAGAAGGCGGCAGAGACTACACCCGCGTTGAGCTCGATTTAACTAAATCAGGCAAACTAACAATTGATGGTAAAAACGAGTTTTCTAAAAGCTTCGTCACTGTAAGCACTAAGTAGCTGCTACTTAATCATTTGAATTTAAGGAAATACAATGAAAATTAATTTATTAAAAACGGCATTAATCGGCGCATTGAGCTTATCTGCTTTAGTGTCAACTTCAGCAAGTGCACACGGACGTTGGTTACTACCTTCGCATACATCTTTATCAGGCGATAAAGCGCATTACGTAATGATTGACGCTAGTATCTCTAACGAAATGTTTGCACCAGACAAAGCCTTTAAACCTAAAGAAAAAGGCGCCGAGTACGACGACACATTATTAATGGCACTTGCACCTAATGGTGAGCCAGTATCTGAAACCATTCGTGCTTATTACTTAAAGCGTAAAAGCTCAGCTGCGGTAAGCTTAACAGAGCAAGGCACTTACCACATTGCAATGACCCAAAAGCCAATGTACATGACCTTCTATAAAAACGAAGAAGGTAAGCGCAAGCGCGTATTTGGTAAAAAAACAGAAGCCGAGTTACCTAGCAATGCAAAAGATGTAACGACAACAAAGGTTGTTTCAACAGTAGATACATTTGTAAGCCGAAATGGCACCTCAAAACCTGCACAGCTAGGTTTAGGCTTAGAGCTTAGCGGTCCAACGCATCCAAACGATTTATTTGTAGGTGAACAAGCACGTTTTCAGTTACTACAAGATGGTAAATCTGCTGGTGAAGGCGTTGAAGTAAGTATTTTAAAAGGCGACACACGCTACCGTAACGAGCGTGGCGAAGTAAAAGTAACGACCGATAAAGACGGTATGTTTACAATTACGTGGAAAGAGCCAGGCCTATACCTAATCGAAACCTCTAACAAGGTTACCGTAAATGAAGAAGGCGTAGATGCAGGACGTTATGCATTATTTACAACGCTTGAAGTTGCCCCTGAATAATTTAAATTACTAAATTTAAAAAATTGAAAGGCCAAGCATTTGCTTGGCCTTTTTACGTCTTACTAACTTTTATCTAAAATTCCCTTGAATTCGCAACCATTCGACACAAGATTGCAACTACAACGATCCAAACGCCTATATCACGCGTAGACAGTGACCTTACTTGTTAACAACTTAGAATATCTTAGATAGTTTTTATCTTTGCACTAGGGTAGTCGCTTCTATATGATGCGCTCCTTTTTAAAATCAATAGTCAGCAGCCCTCAAGGGAATCAACATCATGTTAAAGCCATTATCAGCCAAAAAAGTAGCACTTAGCCTGGCCGTTTCTTCTGCACTTAGTGCACCCTATTCTTCTGTATTTGCTGCAGAACAAGATGTTCAAGCCGAAAAAAGCATTGAAGTGATTTCAGTAACAGGTACTCGCCGTAGCTTACGCAGTATTGCCGAAAGCTCAGTACCTGTAGATATTATTACCAGCGGTGATATGCAAAGTACGGGTCAGCTAGAAATAAGCCAAATACTAGCAAACCAAGTACCTAGCTTTAACTACCCAAGTGCCACTATGGGTGATGGTACTGACCATGCAAAACCAGCTGTTTTACGTGGATTAGCACCCGATCACACATTAGTACTTATAAACGGTAAGCGCCGCCATGCCGGTGCGCTATTAAACTTAGCAGGTGTTGTTGGTCGAGGCTCTACCGCTGTTGATTTGAACATGATCCCAACCTCTGCAATTAAACGTGTTGAAGTACTTCGTGATGGCGCAGCCGCACAGTACGGTTCTGATGCAATTGCTGGGGTAATTAACATTGTACTTAAAGATGCCTCAGAAGGCGGCAGCGTTAGCGTAACGTACGGTAAATACGATACTCAAATGGCTGGCGTACCTCAGCTAGAAAGCACCTACGCAGATGCAAACGGCGACTTAGCCTTTAATACCGGTGGCGACAGAGAAGTAAACGACGGTGCAACACGCACTGTCAGCGCAAACTCTGGTTTTGCGTTATCTGATAACGGCTTTGTAAACGTATCAATTGAATACCGCGATAACGACTCAACGCAGCGCTCAGGCTTTGACCCACGCGAACAATACAGCCGTCTTGATGATGGCAGCCTAGACCCACGCGAATTTACTATCGATCGTTACAACCACCGTTTTGGTAAAGCAGACCTTGAAGATTACGCGTTGTTTTACAACATGGGTTACGACTTTGATAACGGCTTAAACCTTTATTCATTTGGTAGCTACTCAAAGCGTGAAGGTAATTCAGGTGGTTTTTACCGCCGTGCAAAAGACAGCCGTAACGTTTTAGAAGTGTACCCAGATGGATTTTTGCCGCAGATTGAAACAGACGTACAAGACTACTCATTTGCACTGGGCTTAAAAGGCGAAACTAACGACTGGACATGGGATGTAAGTACCAACTACGGCCGTAACGACTTTGGCTTTGGTGTTGTAAATAGTATAAACACATCACTAGGTGCCGACAGCCCAACCGAATTTGACAACGGTGCACTGGTTTACGATCAGTTTTTAGTAAACGCAACAGCCAATACCACACTCGATTTAGGCTTACCTGATGACGTATTTTTTACCGTAGGTACTGAATACCGCCACGAAAGCTACAAAATAGAAGAAGGCGAAGAAGCGTCTTACATCACCGCACTTGATAGCGACGGTAACCCAATTGCAGCCGGTGGCGCGCAAGTACTTGCTGGTTTTGGACCAGAAAGTGCGACTGACGAAAGCCGTCATAACATCGCTTTATTTGTTGAGTTTGATACCTACTTAACAGAAAAATGGAACGTCGTTTTAGCGGGTCGTTATGAAGATTACAGCGACTTTGGCGACACATTTACCTCTAAACTTGCCTCGCGTTACAGCATTACTGAAAACCTATCGCTGCGCGGTGCAATTAGCACCGGTTTCCGTGCGCCATCTTTAGCGCAAAGCTCGTACCGCCAAATATCAACAGTACTTGAAAACAACCAACCATTTGAAGTTGGTTTATTCCCAACCGATTCAGCCGCAGCGCAAGCACTCGGTGCTCAGCCGTTAGATGCTGAAGAGTCAGTAAACGTTACTGCGGGCTTTATGTACACGCAAGGCAGCTTTAGCTTAACCGTTGATGCGTACCGTATTGATATTGATGACCGTATTGTATTGTCTGAAAACTTAGAGGGCGATGCCGTAGTAGAAATACTACAAAATGCCGGTGAGCTAAATACCGAAAGCGTACGTTACTTTACCAACGCTATCGATTCACGCACGCAAGGTGTAGATATAGTTGCCACTTATAACCTAGATTTAGACAACTTAGGTGATTTACGCCTAAACGTAGCAGCTAACTTTAACGACACCGAAGTAACACACGTAAACGACAACCCAAGCGAACTTAACTCACTAGGTGACGACTACGTAGTGTTTGCGCGTCGTGAAGTAGGTCGCTTTGAAGAAGGCACGCCAGATAGCAAATGGAACCTATCAGCAGTGTGGAACTTTAACGAATGGCAAACAACGCTTCGTGCCACACGTTATGGTGAAGTCGCTGACATATCAACTACAGCTGATCGCGATGAATACTTAGACCCTAAATGGATCACCGACCTAGAAGTGGCATACCGTCCAGACGAATATTGGAAATTTGCCGTTGGTGCAAACAACTTATTCGATCAGTACCCACAAGCAACCGTGGATAACATTGGTTACTCTGACTTTGGCCAAATATTCCCGTACACACCGTATGCACCTTACGGATTAGACGGGCGTTTCTTATACGGTAATATTACTTACAGCTTTTAATTTAAATTTAAATTTAATGAGTTAAATTAAAATCCGATATGGCATGCCATATCGGATTTTTTATATTTAAAAAATAGTAATAAAAATAACCATCCTAGCTATAATCAAATAAATTCAGCAATAACACCTTCAACATAAATTGCTAACTTTTTATTATTATTAAATTTTTTTTATATGATAAATTGATTATTAGGTTAATTTAGTTGCTAGTAAGTCATCAAAAAACAACTTAAAACGCCTATAATTAAACTAAGTACGCATAAATACCGTCTTTCTTTGGAGTGAAGTATGAGCTATAAAAACTGGTCAATATCAAAACAAATTGGTGCCCTAGCATTCACTTTAACGTTATGTATTTTTAGTTTAGTGGGACTATCTACCTATTTAATCTCGGCTAATACACTTTCTGAAAAAAGTGAAACTGCGATTAAGTCTGAAATAACCGCTATTTCAGATCTTTTAGAACTCCAATACGACAGCCTACTTGCAATAGCAAAACGCAATGCGACCGTATTTAAAGGTATGTACCCTGGTGAATTTAAAAAAAGCGATCAAAAAGTAATGGTCGTAGATACTATGGTTCCTATTCTTTTACATGATGGTGCACAGGTTAATAACAATATCGATATTGTTGAAAATTACGCTAAATTAACCGGAGGTAACGCCACGGTATTTATGCGAGATGGGGATGATTTTTTTCGTATTACTACCTCTTTAAAAAAGAGTGATGGGCAACGGGCTATTGGCACATACCTAGGAAAAAAACACCCAGGCTATCAGCCTCTTATGAACGGTCAAAGCTATGAAGGTTACGCTAAATTATTCGGCAACGAGTATATGACTGTTTACCAACCAATTAAAAATAAACAAAACCAAGTAATTGGTATTTTATACATAGGTTTTAATATAAACGATGCACTGGCATCGCTGAGAGAGTCTGTTAATAAAATAGTAATTGAAGAAAGCGGTAACTTATTTGTTTTCAGAAATACAAATGATGTAGTTATAGCGGGTAAAGAGGCCGCAGTTGACTCAAAAGTGAACTCCAAAGCACTTGATGGGCTTAATCTAGAGGCAATTAAAAAAGGTCTGTCATTAAAATACAATAGTGAAAATAACACCCCGATGTTTGCTTACAGTAAAACGGTACCTGGGTGGGATTGGACCTTACTTGGTCGTGTAAAAGAAAGCGAACTCACTGAAGAAAGCATAAAACTAATGGTAGTTAACAGCATAACGTCTGTTGGGGGGATCCTTGCTATCTCAATTTTACTTTTTTGGGTGCTAGTAAAAACACTTAAACCATTAAGACAGTTAACACGTAGCGTTGATGCATTAGGTAAAGGTGATTTGTCACAACATTTTTTAAATACCAACACAAATAGTGAAAATGAAATAGACCAAATTACCGCGAGTGTAAGCAGCATGTCGGTTGAACTCAAAAAACTAATACTCGCCTTACAAAACTCTGTAGTTGAGCTGGAAAAGCAAGCGGGCATCTCCAAAAAAATTGCACTCACTAACGGCAAAGAAGCACATGCAATGATGGGGCAAACAGATCTAATAGCCACCGCCATCGAAGAAATGTCAGTATCCATTAAAGATGTAGCCAATAACGCAAATGAAGGCGCTCAACGAACCCAACAAGTTGATGCAGAAGCTCAATTAGGTCGAACACAATTAACCCAAGTTGTTAATGATTTAATGCAACTAAGCCAACAGTTAAATGATAGCCATAACTCTGTAGAAAAAGTAAACACCGCGAGTAACGAAATAAGTAAAGTAACCGAAGTAATTAATGGGATTGCTGAGCAAACAAACTTACTAGCACTTAATGCAGCAATAGAAGCGGCAAGAGCTGGCGAACAAGGTAGAGGGTTTGCAGTTGTAGCCGATGAAGTTAGAACATTAGCGCAGCGCACTCAAAAATCAATTTTAGAAATTAGCCAAACAATTGAACAGCTACAAATACAAGTTACCGCCGCAACTAAACAAATGGAACAAAGCCGTCAGTTGGGTATTAAATCAGCTGAAGAGGGCGAAAAAACAGGAGAGCAACTTAACTTAATCACTCAAAGTATTGGTGATCTAACTCGCTCATCAAATAATATAGCTGAGGCAACAGATCAACAAAGCACCGTTGCTGCAGAAATCACTCAAAACCTACACTCTATAAGCCAACTCGCTAAAGAGGGTGAGTCTCGCACGCAAAGTACTGTAAATTCGGCAAGTGAACTAATGACATTAGCTGAAAAAATTAAGCAACAAATAAGCTACTTCAGAGCACATTAATACCACAGTTAAAGTTTCTAAATTAAACAAAGGATGCATCGCGCATCCTTTTTTATTAATAGTTAGTTATTTTAACCACTTATTAGTATTTAAACTTTCATAAAAAACCACCACCCTATATAAAACAACAGCTTACATTTCGGCCTCATTTTTGCTCTATATTGTTTATATAAATACAAACAAAAATACAAAGGACTAAACATGAGCTCATCAACTGTATCTAACATTACAAAACCACTTTCACTTATTGGCGGCATTTTATTATTAAGTGGCTGTGTATTTCACATATCGCCAAGCGTTGCCTCAGTAAAGCAAACTCAACAGCTATCACTGCCAAGCAATAATCTTGAATATTTAAATGTATTAAGCGGTGCAGGTAGCCTTGAAATAAAAGGCTCAAAAACGGCCACCAGCATTAGTGTTGATGCCACTATTTACACAGCCGACATTGAAGACGAATACGAGCTAACGCTGGAGCAAGACGGTAAACAAGCAAAGCTTGTTGCCCAAAATAAAAGCCGTAATGGTATTAGCTTTTACAGTGGTCAATCTCCAAGTATTAATTTAGTGGTTACTGTGCCAAGTAATCTAAATTTAGATATTGATGATGGCTCAGGCGACATTTTAATAAATGCTATGCAAAGCAATATTGATGTAAAAGACGGCTCGGGGGACTTAACTATAAGCGGTGCTAAAAACCTAACTGTTGACGATGGATCAGGTGAAGTAAACTTTGAAAACATCGCGGGTAATTTAGAATTAACCGACGGCTCTGGCAGCATTCATGTAAATAACGTAAGCGGCAATGCAACTATTGACGATGGTTCTGGCGAAATGCTCGTGAGCAACATAACCGGTTCGCTAAACGTTGAAGATGGATCGGGTGATTTAGTGATAAGCCATATAAGCGGTGCTGTTAATGTTGATGATAACTCTGGCGACCTGCTTATTGAGCATATTGGTTCAAGCGTAACAATTGAAGACGGTTCGGGTGATATTCGCGTTAATCATGCAAAGGGGCTGACTATTACTGAGTCGGGCTCGGGCGATGTAAGTATCGATAATATTAGCGGTTCAGTAAAAGTAGCTGACTAACTTTATTTAAGCGTTATTCAACTGCCATTTAATATACTTTATGCCCTATCAATCTGGGCATAAGGCACTTCCCTCAAAGTATAAATTATTTAAAAGCAGCACTGTTTCACGTTAACTATTTCCTAAAATAATGAAAATTTACTTATTTGATTTATTTTTTTGCTTTATAGCTAATTTCGGTACATATTAATATTCAACTTTTTAAAAGGATATTAATACTATGAAATGGAAACTCTTAATTCTAATCACTACTCTATTCACGCTTGTTGCATGTGGCTCTGGAGGTTCAGACTCCAAAACAGTAACTAAACCGCTCAGCACTAACACAAAGCCTATTGCAGTTATTACTACCGAGCAATCGGAGTTTAAAGTAAATACCACCCTCGTTTTTAGCGCAGCACAAAGTAGTGACCCCGATGGCGATGCACTCACCTATCAATGGCAATTAACCAGCAAAAACGAACAAGTAGAAATACCGATTACGGTTAATAATGAAAGTACCGTTGAGTTTTCAGTATCTGAAGCACAAGAGTACCAATTAGTATTAACCGTGAGTGACGGCAAGCTTTCAAGCACACCTGCACAAAAACAACTCACCGTTACTGCAAATACCCAACTAATTGCTAACGCAGGTAGCACACAAACCGTTAAACAAGGTGATGTTGTGCTTTTAAATGGCGCGCAAAGTAGCACAACCAGCGGCGCCATTAATCAATACAAATGGCAATTTATTACCAAGCCCGTAGCAAGTAATGCAACGCTTGAAAATGCGACTCAAGTTAAAAGCCAGTTTGTTGCCGACGAAATAGGCGAGTTTAAAGTTGAGCTTACCGTTACTAATTCACAAGGTGATACAGCAAGCACTGTCGTACTCATAAAAAGTGAATCGCTTAATTCTAACTCATCGCCACAAGCGGTTATTAACGTAGAAAACAATACAATTGCCCCAAATGAAGTTGTTACGCTTTATGGTAACCAAAGTACTGATCCCGATAAAAACGATACGCTTAGTTATGCTTGGGCAATTACATCAAAACCCGAGGGCAGCACGCCAGCTCTTTCAAACATGCAAAATCATACCGCTGGGTTTTCAGCGTCAACAGCTGGAGATTACACGCTTTCACTCACTGTTACCGATCAACAAAACGAAAGTGATACCGCATCAGTTACTTTAACTGTTACCACAAGTAATAAAGCCCCCGTTGCAACACTTGAATCCGAACGTGATATTACGTTAAACGAATCTACCACTTTGCAGTGCCAACAATGTAGCGACCCTGACGGAGATACACTGAGCTATAACTGGCAGTTACAAGCTAAGCCTGTAAAGAGTGCATCACAACTGACTAACAGCACATCAGCAACACCCTCTATTGTTGCCGATAAAGAAGGCGACTACGTTGTAGTACTCACAGTGTCTGATGGGCAATTAAGCTCAAACCAAGCAACCTCAGCACTGCATGCCAGTAGCAATAAAAAGCCTATCACTTTGGTAACTTATGAAACCTCTATAACGGTTGATGAACAAGTTTTACTTGATGCTTCCAATAGTTACGATCCAGAAGGCCAACCACTAAGCTACCAATGGGAAATCATTTCGTCGCAAGGCCAAGCAACGCTTAGCAGTAATACAATATCAAAACCAACGTTTAGCGCATCAGTCGAGGGGCAAGTGGTTATTTTGTTACGCACTAACGATGGCGTGCAGTACTCCGACACAAAAACCCTAACAATTGGTGTAATACAAAATGCACTGCCAGTAATTAGCTTCACGGGGGAGCAATCACGCTACGATGTAGTGGGCAATGCAGTTAAATTTGATGTAAGCCAAAGTTACGACCCAGAAGGAACCACTCTCGATTACGCTTGGACACTATCAGCCCCATCAGGCTCGAGCACCAGCTTAAGCAATGCAAACCAAAGTATTACCGAATTTATCGCCGATATGACAGGTAGTTACACGCTAACCGTTATAGCAACTGATGCTGATGGATTTTCAAAAAGTGTGCAATTTTCAATTACAGTAACCAACTCTGCACAACTTACCGGTCGCATTAAAGGGCTACTCACTAATGTGCAAAAAGCGGCTATAAGTAATGCACAGCTAACAATTAATGGACTGCAGTACACTACCAACACAAACGGCTTTTTTGATGAAGAGGTTAATTTAGCACAAGGTGAAAAAATAACGATAACCACCGCAGACGAAAGACTCGCAACAGGGGTATATAACTCTGTAGCAATTACGCAAAGCAACTTTACTGTGGATATAGGCCAAAATAGCATGCCCGTTTTACAAGCTGTTGAGGTTTCGGTATTTGTGTGTGCTGAGTTTTCAGGCCCCGACACCGTTAACTTACGCTTTAACATGGTAGATACACTTTTAGCGTCAGATAGCTTTCAATTTAGCTTTGATCAAACCAAACCACTTACTTTGCAAAAAAGCGGAAGTACTTACCTCGATAGCGAATTGGATATCGACCTACCTGCATCAGCAGAGTTTGAAGTAACAGCAATTGAAACAAGCGTTGAAAATACAATCAGCTCAAACATTACTATTTACCATTCTGATTCAGGCCAACCAAGCTCAGCAATTATAAGTATTTGTAATATTTAGCCCCCCAAATAAGCCCTTCAACATAAAGTGCTATTCTTAGCCCAGTAGTTATAACCATTAGTGTTATAACTACTGATAAATAAGCAACTTTGAGCCATATAATCCATTGTATTTTATAAGCAGCTAAGCCATTCTAAAAGCCTTGATGTTATTAGGATAAACGCGTGTTAGAAATTGCTTTAATTTACTTAGCAGCAGCCATTGTAGCTGTCCCTATTGCAAAACGAGTCGGACTTGGCTCAGTATTAGGTTATTTAATTGCCGGTATACTCATTGGCCCTTATGCGCTGGGTGTTGTGGGCGATCAAACCGATGTAATGCACTTCGCTGAATTTGGCGTAGTAATGATGCTGTTTTTAGTGGGCCTTGAGCTACAACCTTCGCGCTTATGGACATTGCGCCACTCTATTTTAGGGCTTGGCGGCTTACAGGTTGTGCTATCGGCAGCGGCTATTTTTGCGTTTTGTTATTGGTTTTTTGCCATGCATTGGCAAACCGCACTCGCCATTGGTTTAATGTTGGCGCTCTCCTCTACTGCTATTGTGTTGCAGAGCCTTGAAGAAAAAGGCTGGCTAAAGCAAGAAGCCGGACAAAACGCGTTTTCGGTATTGCTGTTTCAAGACATCGCAATTATTCCTATTTTAGCCCTATTGCCACTGCTTGCATTTGCCCCGCAAACTAGCACAAAAGAAATCAGCGATTCGATTATTGCGAACTGGCCTGTATGGCAACAAGTATGTGTATCGGTTGCGGTTATTGCCGCTATTATTGCCGGCGGTAAATATGTATCGGCCCCGTTATTTAGATACATTGCCCAAACGCACATGCGTGAAATATTTACTATTTTTGCACTGTTTTTAGTGGTCGCTATTGCGCTGGTTATGCAAAGTATTGGTTTATCGCCTGCGCTGGGTACTTTTTTAGCGGGTGTGGTACTTGCCGAGAGTGAGTTTAGACACGAATTAGAAGCCGATATAGAACCCTTTAAAGGCTTACTTTTAGGATTGTTTTTTATAACTGTTGGCGCATCAATTAACTTTGAACTGCTATTTAACGAGTTTAGTACTGTTATAGGCTTAGTGGTTTTACTCATTGTGGTTAAAGCCTGCATTTTATTTGCCCTTGCCGTTACCTTTAAAATTAACAGTAAACAGCAATTATTATTTGCCTTAGCGCTTGCCCAAGGGGGTGAGTTTGCTTTTGTACTGTTAAGCGTAACCACCACCTTAAGTATTTTAACGCCCGAGCAAACCAGCCTTGTTACCTTAGTTGTGGCGGTATCAATGCTAATAGCGCCGTTATTACTTATGGTTTATGAGCAAATACAAAAACGCAGCAGCAGTGCTCTGCCTGAGTTTGATAAGCCAGAGCAAATTAGCACCGCTAAGCACGTAATTATTGCGGGCTACGGACGTTTTGGCCAAATTATGGGGCGTTTACTGCACGCGCAAGGCTACGAAATAACCGTACTTGATCACAGCCCTAGCCAAATAGAATTACTACGCCGTTTTGGCAATACCGTATTTTATGGCGATGCCGCACGCCAAGAACTCCTTGAAGCCGCAGGCGCGCACACCGCGCAAATGCTGGTAATTGCAATTGATAACCCCGATAAAACCATTGAGATAATTAAGCTCGCGCATAAAAACTACCCGCAGCTTAAAATAGTTGCTCGCGCAATCGACCGCCGCCATGCGTATCAGTTACTTAATTTAAAAGTAGATGCGTTTAACCGAGAAACAGTCGACTCGGCCATTAACCTTGCCGTAGAAGCACTCGAGTTACTAGGTAACACTAAGCAAGATGCAGAGCGTGCTGGTAAGCTATTTAGAGACCACGACCGCGCTGCAGTACTGCAACTTGCTGCGTTATGGGGAGACGACGCCAGCTACGGCGTAGCCGTGCGCCAACGCATGGAAGATTTAAAACAAGTTCTGCAACAAGATAAACAAGCACAAAGCGATTTAAATACCTGCGATAGCGGCGATTGCGAAGACGGCTTAACAGAAGTAGCGAGTAAACCTAAAAAGCCTGATGATGCTCATCTTGAGTAGCGTCTAAAAACTGATATGTGCTATTAGCGTGAGTTAATAGCACTGTGAATAAGCGCCACAATCAAATAAGTTATCTGAAAGCATAGCTGTACTTTTTAGTTAGTGTTCAAAGCGCTTATATGTTCCACGCCAATCTGAGTGTTCAGGATATTTAATCTTATAAGCATTTATTTCAGCCTTAGAAGCGTACTGAAAATAGATAGAGAAATAGTCACTTATGTAGCTTTCGCCGTCACCCATTCTCCAAAATATATCGCTCGGATGATAATTTGGAAATTTAATCCAAGGCGGTTTTGGCGGAGTATGCTTTAACTTATTTTCATAACGCTCTTTAAGCATTTTATTCCAAGCAGCTCTATGCTCTAGATACTTGCCCCATTTTTCATCGGTAGTGTTAGCTGGTTTTTCACTTCCCATTGATGGAATAGGTATAAGCATTAAAATAAACACTAAGACGGTGTAAATATTTATAAAATGACGCATGACTAAATATGAGCTTTAATAAATGCTTTTAGTTCTTCTTTTTCGGCTTCGTTTGTAAATGTGCTAGCTGGGATTATTAAAGCCAATAACTTGTCTACAAATATATATAAATCGCCTTTATTTTCTTCCATTGCTTCAACGGCTTGCCATTTATAAAAGTAACTTCCAAGATGATTAGTCTCGCGAATGCCATCAGCTTGAAATTCAATTGTTTTATTGCCAATCATTACGCCATTTTCATTGGGGATTGATTGCTCTTTTAACTTATGATTATTGTATAAAAATACAATAATTAATATTAAAAATGGCACTGCTACAATTAACCCACTTGGCCAATGAAAGTCAGAAAGGCGAATAGACTCGACCTGAAAGATAGTCATAAAAACAACAGTTATTACAAACCAAACAATCACATTTTTTATAACTCCTGAGTCTTTTTTACCTTGAGGCGTACACAACCTTTTTATTGCAAAATCAGCATAGTCGGTATAATTCTTTTTAGTAACAGTGATAGATTTGATCATAAAAAATGAATCCTAACTTTGTTTAAACATAGCGAACTACTTAAGCTATATAAATATAAGACCAAACAAAACCCGAACAAACTATTTCAAGCGCTTTGATCGACGTTTAAAAATAATTTAATAATTCGATCTATTTTAGTGGTGGTGGGGGCGCGATGATCATTTCTGGTTGATTTGCTCTGAGTAACTCTTTTAAATTTAACTGTATTCTTTCACCACACATTACAATTCCTTTTTTGTCTTTTGTTGTTGAATAACCAAGTACTATATTTAATGAATCTAATCTCTCAGGATTAACTTGAAAAAATACCTTGTAATAACCTTCATAACTATTAGCTTCAGTAAAATCCAAGTCTGCTAATAAAGTATCTTTTATCACTACTGTAAATGACGTTAAATAATAGTCTTTAAATATCTCAGGTACGTAGACATCATAGCCAACAAAGTTACCTACGCTATAGTCTTCATTTATTTTTGCAAAAGAGGCTGATTGGCCTAGTTCATCATTGCCGCAGGCAAATAATAAGCTAGTCCATAAAAAACATATAACTAAAAGTACTCGCATTTAAGTTCCAATATAACAGCGTTGCTAATAAGTACTTTTTCAAGCGTCCCTATTGCGTGGACTTCTATTAGTATCAAATAGCGTAAGTTATTGCGAACTATAAATAATTAGCAGCATGCGGTGCTTATTTATAAGATGAGGCGATTATTCGAAGTATTGTTTAGGCGGAAGTATTTAAAATTCACTTTATTTTAGAGGGCGGTTGGTAGCTCACCACAGCTTGCTGATTGAAGTATAAATTTACCCCCAACACAGCAAGCTTGTCCTACGCCACATTTAAACTCAACTAAAACCTAGTGGTGATGTCCGCCTTGAATAGCCTCGCCCTGCTGGTTGTAAAAACCTGTTGCGCTGTGTTCTATAAAACCAAGGTTTATCATTTTAGCCAAAAATGGGTCGCCTTCGTTATCGCCAATGTCGGCGTAATCGGTGGTTTGAAAGCGATCCCACTGTGCAAATTGAGCAGTAATTAATGGCATCTCAGTGCTTACATTATTAAGGTTAAGTAAGGTAGTTGTTTGGCTTTTTTTGTTACTGATACTAAATGTTTTTACTAATTTTGAATGCGTAAAAAAGGCAAGGTTAAAGTCGTTGCCATTTTCGCTCAGTGTATAGTTTTTTACTTCATCGCAGCCGCTGCCTTGGGTGCTTACTAGGGTCATTTTTTCGATTAGATGGTTATCCACCAGCTGGTTTTTAGCACTCCAGTTTTGTACGCCGCGTACCTCAGATGGTTGGTATTCAATACCGCGTTGCTGGGCATTAAAGTAACGTATTGGTCGTATTTGATTATTAGCTAAGTGCTGCCAAAGCTCGGTGATTACTTCACTTTGATGCGCTACTTGCTGGTTGTTTCGCCAAAGGGTAAGTGACTCGCTACTTTGCTGCGCTTTATGGCTGTTGGTAATTTTATAATCCGCTTTTAATTGCTTGGCATCAATATCACATTGCGAGGCAAAGCTACTTGTACTTACAAGCGTGGCAATTATTAATAACGCTTTTTTCATTTAGCTATCTCTTATTTATATTTCAAGTTTATGGCAATAACATAACGATTATAAATGTCAGTTTAATGACAAAAACCCCGCACAGTATGCGGGGTTTTTTATTTAGATATATTTAACTAAATTTATAACTAGCCGGTATTTATTGCGCTAGTTTTTCGTCTGCTGTTTTTACAAAGTCAGCTGCAAAGTCCATTACATGGAATAAAAAGCTTTGCTCGTTTGTGCCTGTTACCAAGTGTGCACCTGGGCCCATTGCATAAACGCCAACATCTTCACCGGCATGTGTTTCTGAGCCCATTGGTACCAGTGCTTCTTGATGAAAACCAGGTGTTGTTGTATCGACATCTGTTAAATCAACACGCCCTGTAACCGGTGCAAAGGCATAACCTGCATCGGCATCAGTCTCGCTACCTAGGTTTCTAAAGCCACCACCATTGGTGTAACCAACCGTTGTATAAGGCATATCATCGGCAGCTAAGCTTGGCTCAGTTGCACCTACTGCAACCACTTTACCTAAAATTGGGTTACCGCGTTTAGGGTAACCGGCAATGGTAAATACATGGCTGTGATCGGCAGTTACAACTATTAATGTTTCTTCTGGGTTGGTGTTTTCCATTGCCACTTTAACGGCTTTGGCAAGCTCAATAGTGTCGTTTAACGCGTTATAAGCGTTACCCGCATGATGCGCGTGGTCAATTCGACCCGACTCAACCGTTAAGAAAAAACCTTGCTCGTTGTTATCAAGCACGCTTATTGCTTTTTCAGTCATTTGTGAAAGCGAAGGTTCGCCTGCAACATCGTTTACGCGGTCAGCTTCGTACTGCATGTGGGATTCGTTAAATAAGCCAAACACTTTAGTGGCGTCGTCACTTATTGCATCAAAACCGGTTTGATCCATTACGTACGTGCCATTTGGATATTGCGTTTTCCACTCTGCGGTTAAGTCGCGGTTATCGGTTCTATCCCCTTCAACAGCACTTACTGCATCGGCTGAATTAAACGTGGCATCTTTTGGTAAAAAGTGACGACGACCGCCGCCCATTACTACGTCAATACCGTCTACATCAACACCACTAAAGCGTGCTTCTAGGTTGGCTTCAAAGTTAACTAGTTGCGATGCAATATCTTCACACGTTGCGGCACTTTCTGGCATATCGGAGATATCTTCCCAATTACGCTCTGCCGATTTAGCATACGTTGCAGCTGGTGTTGCGTGAGTAATACGCGCTGTAGAAATAATTCCTGTTGCTTTGCCTGCAATTTCAGCAAGCTCTAACGAGGTAACAAGTTCGTGCCCTTTGCCTGAAGCACAATTACCGCGTTCAACCGCTTCATCAATACCAATAACGCCTGCGTCGGTTTTAACACCCGATGCCATTGCGGTCATAGTGCCTGCCGAATCTGGCGTTTGCGCATCTACGTTGTATGTTTTTACAAAGCCCGAAAAAGGCATAGTTTCAAAGCTTAACTGGTGATCTTCACCCATTTCGCCCTCTAACTGACCCGCTAAAATACGTGCTGCGGTTATGGTAGAAATACCCATACCATCGCCCACAAATAAAATAACATTTTTAGCTTTGCCTGATTCAGTAACAATGTTGCTGCTGGCTGTTTGTGCAGCACCTAATTTTGTTTGTGCTTCACTAAACCAAGTATTACTAGTGAGCGAGGCTAACTGCTCGCTTGTTAACGACGTTGCAGGTGCATTACACACTAAATTAGTTGAATTAACTTCGTCGCTATCTAGCACGTCGTTATTATTGATATCTGCGCCTACTTGCGTCTCTACACCGCCATTAATGCACTGCTCAGAGCCCACAGCAATAGCGTTATCTACTGCGATAATATTATTTTCATTTTTGTTATCGTCACTCGAGCAACCTGCTAGCGCGACCATTACTGCCAAAGAAAGTACCGTTAATTTGTTCATGTTAGCCGCCATTATTGCTGAGTTAGTTCAAGAGCTTGATTAATTAAATGAAATACAACGTTTTGTTCAATTACGCCCTGTGCTAGCTGAGCACCAGGACCTTTAGCATGTAAAGAGATGTCTTCACCTGCGTGTGTTTCTGACCCCATTGGTACAGTTGCTTCTTGGTGAAAACCTGGGGTTGTTGTATCAACGCCATTTAGCTCAACACGCCCTGCTACAGCAGCACTTGTGTAGCTTGCATCAGCATCAGTCTCGTCGCCTAAATTTCTAAAACCTAAACCATTTGCGTAACCGACTGTGGTGTACGGCATGTTGTCGGCGGCTAGGCTTGGGGTAGTTTCACCTACGCCAACTACTTGGCCTAAAATTGGATTACCACGCTTAGGGTAGCCAGCAATAGTAAATACATGGCTGTGATCGGCGGTTACTAAAATAAGGGTTTCTTCTGGATTAGTGTTATCTACCGCAGCTTGCACAGCTTTAGCAAACTCAATGGTGTCGTTAAGCGCGTTGTATGCATTACCCGCATGATGCGCGTGGTCAATTCGACCCGACTCGACTGTTAAGAAAAATCCGTTATCGTTTTTACCAAGCACTTCAATTGCTTTAGTGGTCATATCGGTAAGCGAAGGCTCGCCCGCTACATCGTTTGCGCGGTCAGCTTCGTACTGCATGTGGGATTCGTTAAATAAACCAAATACTTTAGTGGCGTCATCCGCTATTGCATCAAAACCCGTTTGATCCATTACGTACGTAGCATCTGGGTATTGTGTTTGCCACTCAGTCACTAGGTTACGCTCGTCAGTACGGTCGCCTTCTATAGCACTTACTGCATCTGTTGAATTAGCTGTTTCGTCTTTTGGTAAAAAGTGACGACGACCGCCACCCATTACAAAATCAAGACCGTCTACGTCGGTACCTACAAATCGTGCTTCTAGGTTTTTTTCAAAGTTAACCAGTTGCGATGCAATGTCTTCACAGCCACCCGTTACTGCATCTTCTGGCATATCGGAGATATCTTCCCAGTCGCGGTCAGCCGATTTAGCATACGTTGCAGCAGGGGTTGCATGGGTAATACGTGCTGTAGAAATAATACCGGTAGATAGCCCTTTAATTTCAGCCAATTCAGTCGCGGTAATTAGCTCGTTACCTGCCACTGTTGAGCACACGCCGCGTTCAATATCTTCATCTACACCAATAACGCCCACATCGGTTTTTACACCGGAAATAATAGCCGTCATCGTGCCTGCTGAATCAGGAGTTTGAGCATCTACGTTATACGTTTTAACTTGTGCAGAGTATGGGAACTCTTCAAAACTTAAATAACCTTCTTCGCCAGATTGGTTATTACGCTGCCCTTGTAAAATACGCGCGGCGGTAAGTGTAGAAATACCCATGCCATCGCCCACAAATAAAATGACGTTTTTAGCTTTAGTGGCTTGTGTAGCCTGCGCTTGTGCTGTTTTTGTTGTTAGTTTAGTCTGCGCAGCGCTATACCAGCTGCTGTCTTTTTGGCTTTGCGGTAGTACATCAGCATGGCTAACTGCGCTAAACGCAAATGTTAGCGCGATTGCCGCAGCGACTTTTTTAATTTTCATCCGTAATTCCCATTGTTTAGTGGTTATTTTTTGAAATGTGTAAACACAAAAAAGATCAACCGCTGCACTATAGAAAACAGATGTGACTGATAAAGGTAATTTTAATGAAAGTAAAATGACCAAACTATTACAAAGATAAGTCACAAAAAAAACGCAACGTGTTAAACGTTGCGCTTTTAAGGGAAATTATTGAGGGAGTTATTTAAATATTAAAAACGTGCTTTAAACGATACTCCAAAGTAGCGCTCAGCATCACGTGGTATTTGGTAACGGAAGTTATCGCCACTGTAGGTAGTTGCGTAGCTTTCATCGGTTAAGTTTTTAGCAATAAGCGACACTCTAAACGCGTCATCTTTAAACGATAAACCCACACTTGCATTTAAAATACCGTAATCTGGTAACAAAGCGGCTGGGTTAAATTCGCCTACGTTGTCTGGTAGGTCTGAGTATTGCTCGTCGGTGTAAATATAAGAGCCGTTTATGTGTACGTTAAAGCCATGGTCGGTTTCAATAAAGTAGTCAGCCGTTAGTGAGTATTTTAAATCTGGCGAAAATGGTACATCTAAACCTGAACGGTCAGTACATGAACCTGCGGCTACCTCTGCCGGACAATTAAACTCGTCAATTTCAGCTTTAATGTAAGCAACACCACCGGTAAGCGTTAGCGACTCTGTTGCAGCCCACATAAAGTCAACTTCAACACCTTGCGTACTTACATCACCCGCATTGGTTAAGCGCGTAATACAAGTGCCGTCTGAACAGTCAAAGTTGTTAGCTTGAAAGCCTTCAATTTCGGTTCTGAAAAGCGCCATGTTAAATACAAATTCGCGGCTTGCGTATTTGTAGCCTATTTCATAAGCGTCAGACTCTTCAGGTGCTATTTCGCGACTATCGGTGTCTGGGTTAAAGTTATAATAAATATTAAAACCAGGGCCTTTGTAACCTTGCGAGTAAGTACCGTATATCATTTGGCCATCGCCTAAATCGTATTGCATACCTAAACGACCCGATACGTTGGTTTCTTCGGCTTTACCTTCATCATCTGTATTAAGTGTTGCTGGGCGCACGCCTACACCGGTGCGGCCATACACATCATTACTTACACGGCGATGCGTGTACGACACTTCATCGTCGGTGTAACGAATACCAAATAAAACGCGTAAATCTTCAGATAAATCGTAGGTACCATCGGCAAAGGCTGCCCAGTTATTAAATTCTGTGCTCATAAAAGCAGTGGCCGATACAATATCGTTTGCGTTACAGCTAACGCCTAGGCCTTGTGTGTAACCTTCTAAGTCAGCAAGTGCTGTATCAAGCTCAGCGCCCGATAAGTTATTTTGCGCGTAAAAAGCCATTGCGCTATTAAGCTGGCCACCATTATTTTGGCAACTTGCATCGCGAGTAAAGTTACGTTGTGAATCCATGTTCCAATAAAATAAGCCAGCAACATAGTTAAATGGCCCAGCTAGGTTTGATGTAACTCTAAATTCTTGCGAAAACTGATCCCATTGCTGTGCACCTAAATCGTGTAATTGAAACGGCGCGTCAAATACCGGCTCGCTGCTGTCGCCAGCAATAGAGGTAAAGTCGCCTTCACGGTACTCTGTGTTATCCCACGAACGCTGCGCTGTAATTGAAGTATATGTATAGTCGCCAATTGTTTTATCAACCTGTACCGAAAACGCGCTATGTTCGTCAATTGTGCGCGACTCGTAATCGTGATCAACGCTGCGTTGGTCTAAATCAATATCGGCTACGCCATCCACAATGCCGTTACTGTTTGGCGCTGATTTTGAATCTGGATTACGACCACTTGGTAGTGCTTCTAAGTCGGCACAACAGTCGTCATCTGCGTTATAAAACTCAGCTATAAACTTTACGCTTAAGTCGTCCTCTGGCTCGTATTTAAATACAGCACGTGCACCTTCACGGTCGTAACCGTTTACTTTTTCGTTGTTGTAAACGTTATCAATGTAACCGTCAAATTTACCTTTAAATACCGTTAGGCTTGCCGCTAGGTCGTCGGTTAAACCGCCGCTTATAACGCCTTTAAAACGGTATTCGTTATCTTGATAAAACGAGGTTTCTACGCTGCCTGTTGTGTCGTACGAGGGATCTTTTGTTGTTATGTTTACCACACCTGCTGAGGCGTTTTTACCAAACAATGTACCTTGTGGCCCGCGTAATACTTCAATGCGGTCTACGTCGTATAAATCGGCAAATGCTTGACCCGAGCGCCCAAGCACCACGCCATCAACAACAGTTGCTACACTTGGCTCGGCAGCAATACTAAATGAAATAGTACCAATACCGCGCACTGTTAGTGCTGAGTTACGGGTTGTGGTGCCTTTTCTAAAGCTAACCGAAGGGACAAGTGACTGTAAGCCTTCCATGTTATTAGCAAAAGCTGAATTAATTTGATCGCTATTAAGTACCGAAACCGCAACAGGTACTTCGTTTAAACTTTGCGTTCTTTTTTGTGAAGTAACGACTATTTTTTCAAACGTATCGTTTTTAGCTGTTTCTGTTTTTTGTTGTTCTTGTTCGGTTTGCTCTTGCTGTGCATATACCTGCGCGCTAAGCGCTAAACCGGTTGTCATTGCTAACGTGACTGCCAAGCTTAAGACGGACTTTTTAGCTCTCATGTCATTCTCCATATTGTGCGTGTGTGCTGTGTGGTACCGCGCTAGCAATTGTGTGGGTTGCTAAAAAGCGGTGTCAGTGTGTGATATTTCCCTTAAAGCTCTTGTATCTTATATAAGAGCTTTAAATTTAAACAAACTATCTTACTAATGCAATCATTATGTGAATAAAATGTAATTTTAAATTAAGTAATGAGGAGTCAGCCGTATGTTATACGGCCTTTGGAATCCCAATATGCGCTAAACTATTTTCGTAACGAACCTGCCAACGACGTACACTCCACCAGCTAAGCACTAAAACAGTAGACCAAACAGCAACTAAACTTGGTACAAAGTACACACTGGTTCCACCAACCAATCCGAGCGGCGAAAACAATATATACAAGCTAACAATCAAGCCTACTAATACAATTGCGCAAGGTAGTGCGTATTTCCAAGGATTAAGGTCTACCTCGGCTTTGCGTGTAAATTGCCATGGTGTTTTAAGTGGTTTGTAGTAACCAATACCCAACATTATTGCCAATTCAATTAAGAACAAAATGGCGTAAATATGAATAAAGTTAATGTCTATATCCCATACAAATTTAAGCAAGGTATAGGCAATAATATGGAATATAATCGCGACTTTAGCGCCCAGTGCAGGCACTTTTCGAGTAAACAAACCAACCAATACAATTGTGATGACCGGAATGTTGTAAAAACCTGTAAACACACGAATAATGTGCCATAAACCTTCAGGCGCAAACATCAATAATGGCGCAGTTATAAACGACAATATGGCAATAACAATACTGGTAATTTTGGCTACTTTTATAAGTTGGCTGTCTGTTACCTTATTTTTTTTCATTGGCTTATAAACATCTAAGCAAAATAAGGTCGCCGCGCTGTTGAGCAATGAATTAAATGAGCTAAATACAGCACCTAGCAATACGGCCAAAAAGAAACCAGATAAATACTGTGGAAGCACTTCTTTTACCAAATGTGGGTAAGCTAAATCGATAGTTGGCAGGCTTTCGTGTTTATAAAGATGGTAAGCAATAACGCCAGGGATCATCATCATAAACGGTACTAGCACTTTAAAGTACCCTGAAAACAACACCCCTTTTTGACCTTCAACTAAGTTTTTAGCGCCCAATGTACGCTGGATCACATACTGATTAGTGCCCCAATAAAACAAATTAGCTAGGATCATACCTGTAAAAATAGTGCCAAATGGCACGGGATCATCGCTACTACCAATAGCATTGAGCTTTTCTGTGTCGGTGTTTACTAGGGTGCTTAACCCTTCTGAAAAACTACCATCACCCAATGCAATTAAGCCCAGTGTTGGTACTAAAATACCAATGATAAGTAACCCAACACCATTAATGGTATCTGAGACCGCAACCGCCTTTAAACCACCAAATACAGCATAAATAGCCCCAACTGAGCCCACTGTAATAATGGTCACAATTAGGCTTGATTGGTAGCTCATATTTAATAAGGTGGGTACATCAAAAAGTCTAAGTACGGCAATTGATCCTGAGTACAAAACAGAAGGGATCGTTATAAAACAATACCCTACCATAAATAAGATCACCGTCATGCGGCGTACGGTATCATCAAAACGATCTCGTAAAAATTCAGGCAAGGTAGAAAACGCCCCCGCTAAATAACGAGGCAAAAAGATCAACGCCATAATGATGGTTGATACTCCTGCGGTTACTTCCCAAGCCATTGAGCTTAGGTTGTAACCATAGGCTGATCCATTGAGGCCAATTAGTTGCTCTGCTGATAAATTTGTGAGGATCATCGACCCAGCTATAAACGTACCTGTTAAACCACGGCCCGCTAAAAAGTAGCCATCTTGGGTGTTAACTTCTCCTTTGGTTTTTTGGTACGAGATATATCCCACCAGCGCCATAAACGCCAAGCACGATAGCAGTGTCATGGTAATGTTCATACCTTCCATCTTGCGCCCCTTTTAGCTTACTTTACTCGGTAAAAAGTAAGCTAATATCTTTATTATTGTGTGTTGTATGTGTGTAGTGTGTGTTTTTATTAAGCCGAGATTTATTTAGGCCATGCTGTTAATTGGCTCATGTCTTGTTCTGTGTGTTGAACCTCTGGGCCAAGCATTAGGCTGTCGCCTTCGCGTACAAATACTGCCATTTCTTCAAGTGCGAGTGTGTGCTCGTAGTACTTACCACCTTCGTAAGATTGTTTATCAGGAAAGCGAATCCAGTTGCCTTGTGGTAAATAAAACTTCACTTTACCGTTTGGTACGACACACGGCACTACTAACAATTTTTCACCGCACATAAATTGCTGATCAAAACTATGCGCTAGCACATCATCAGGAAATGCTAAAACCATTGCACGCTGAATTGGCAAGCCAGTTTGCTGTGCTTGTATGGCACTTTGCTCTAAATAAGGAATAAGTTGGTAGCGCAATTTAAGCGCTGCAAATACCGCATCACTTGCTTGCTCTGTGTAAGACCAAGGTTCGCGAGGACCAATACCGTGTAAGCGCATATGTGCGCTAAATACCGACGCTTGTGCCCAGCGCACGTAAAGTTCTGCGTCGCGGGTGTCTTTGTAAAAACCACCAATGTCGGTTGCAAAAAATGGCCCACCCGACATACCCCACGCTAAACTGCCACGAATGCTTGCCGCTAAACCCTGCCAATCGGCCTGTGGGTCGCCGCCCCATTGTGCAGGGAAACGTTGGCTGCCAGTCCACGCTGAGCGGCTAAACAAAAATGGCCCTGTTTTACAGTACTTTTCTGCAGCTTCATAAACGCAGCGGTTGTACAGCATGCTATAAACATTATGCAGTCTAATGCCGCTATCGCCACTGTGCGATACCATGTTTTCGTCTTCTAGCTGTTCGCCAAAGTCTGCTTTTATCATATCTACGCCCAGCTCAAACAATGGCTTGTGCGATTCGAGCCAGTATTCGTAAGCGTCGGGGTGAGTAAAATCTAAAATACCCGACTCTGGTAATGGTGTAAGTACTTCGCCAAATGGGCTTAAATCCCACTCGTATTGATACGCTTTACCGGTGCGTTTATCTTTTATAAGCCAGCCATTTTCGGCCGCTTTAGCAAATAATGGGTTATTTACCGAGATCATCGGGTATTCCCATACGCAAATTTTAAAATCCATGGCTTTTAGTTCATCAAGCACTGGTTTTGGGTCGGCGTAGCGTGTTGGATCCCATTCAAATGCAAAGCGGGTGTCGGTGTCTTGCCATGCGCGGCCATCAAGAGTAATTACGTCGCACGGCATACTTTTAGCACGCACTTCGCGGGCAACACTCAGTAATTCGTCAGCATCTTTGTAATACGCTTTTGATAAAATAACACCAAAGCTCCACTGCGGTGGCACCGGTGCAAAACCTGTTAGCTCACAGTAACGGTTAATGCTTTGAGCAGGTGTTTGTTCTTGATATAAAAATACATCTAGCGCCTCATCTTCAACTAAACATACATATGCGCGTTGCGACCACAGTGCGTAACCTACGCCATGAGTTACCGGTGCAGGTGTATGTACAAATAAGTTCCAGCCTTCTGGGCTCCATGCATACGGTGTGTTTTTATAAGACTTTTCGGCGTTAACGCCTAGCGCATCGTGGTTGTATGAACGAATAAGTTGGCCGCGTTTATCAAGCTTTCCCCATTTTTCGCCAAGACCATACACGGCCTCATCGTAGTTAAGCTCTAAGCTTAATATCCAGCCGTTATCAGTTTTAGCCAGTGGCGGTAAACGATGCTGGCGTACAAAGTGGCCATCGGTTGCTGATTGCTGCACTAGCTCATCGTTTTTATAAAGTTTGAAATGAAAAGGGTCGCAGTAAAACTCTAGCCGGTATTCGCCACCACTTACACTGTAATCATTATTGTTTTTGCTAAGTGTGAGGGGGTATTCTGATGGGGTTGTGGTTAATATTTTAAACTGCTCGTCATGCGTGGTGCCTGCATTTAAACGTAAACCAAACTGGCTTATCGTTACGCTAATATCACCAAACTGAGTGGGCAAAACCAGCACATTGCCTTGTAACTTTGGCTGTGCGGTTAAGCATGCTGGCTCTATTGCGTTCCAGTCTGGCTCACGTAATTCAAATGCATTCATGGGAGTTCCTTAACCAATTATTAGTCTTGTATAAGACACAAGTTAAATAATTGTAATCCCCATGTCAACGTAAATAAACTCAAGATGAATTATTTACGTCGCGATTTTTAAAATATACCCGGCGCCGATGTTGCCACCAGCGATATACCACTTAGGCCAAGCAATACAATTGCTATAATACGTACCCATTTAGCGTCAACGTAGGGCGTTAATTTACGAGCAAAATGCGTAACTAGCAACACTAAAGGAATAGCCGCTGCAATTAAAAACATAATGTCGAGCCCAGGCAAAGTACCGAATAAAGCGATACCTACACGTACTAGTCCACCAATAGTAAATACCGCTAATAACGTACTGCGAATAGCTTCAATAGACCAACTTTGCTTATAACACTGAAACACAAGCGGCGGCCCTGAGGTTGAAAACAACCCACCAAGTAATCCACTCACCCCTCCAGCTATTAAAAACGAACGAGGGAGGCTTTGTTTATTAGCACGATCGCGGCCAATCAGCATTAAAGCGCAGCACAGCAGAATACTTACACCTAAAATAAAGTTTAAATAGTGCGTTAAATGCGACGACATAAACTCAAGCAGCACAAAACCTATCAGCATTAACGGTATACCGGTATACAACATAAGTTTTAGCTCGGGTACTTTTACCGAACTGCGGTTTTTAACGACCACGGTTGTTGAATTAACTAACCCTAGCAAACTCACTAAAAATGTAGTTGCCGTAAGTGGCAATACATCAAGCAAAGTAAAGCTTGCAACCACCAGCAACCCAAAGCCAAACCCGCTAAGAGTTTGCATTACAGTGGCAAGACTTAGGCACAACGCCATAAGCAAAATGAGTTCAAAAGAAATACTGAGCACTTTTAATTTCCTAAGGGTGAGCTATTGTAGTGTAACGATTTGTTTTTAGGCATAATGTATATTTTGCGCCTATAAAACATTACAGCAGTAGTTCACGTTTAATTGAGCTAGCGCAAATATGCGTAAAAGGTTTCACCTATGATATAACTACAGGTGGATTAAATTTAATGGTAAATAATAATGAGTAACTCTATGTTTGATCACAAATTAAGTGGCCCAAGCTTGGCTTTTCAACCGCTTTACTTACAAGTGGCTGATTATATTAAACAGCTCATTGTTGAAAGACGCTGGGTACCTGGCGAAGCACTACCAAGCGAATTTCGCCTTGCTGAAGAATTTAACGTAAGCCAAGGTACGGTTCGTAAAGCACTTAATTTATTAACCGACAATAAAATAGTGACTCGTCGCCAAGGCGTTGGTACGTTTGTATCAGAGCATACTGCGCAAGATGCCTTATTTAGGTTTTTTCCGTTACAAGCCGACGGTAAAGGCGCTGATTTGCCAAAGGCTGAACTGCTATCGGTTGAGCTTTGTGCAGCGCCAATTGAAGTAATAGAAGCGTTACAACTCAATAAAAAAGACAAAGTTACCAAGCTTGTTCGTAGACGTATTCTTGATAACGAATTTTGCATGAGCGAAACTATATACCTACCGCAAAGCTACTTTCCTGATATACATCAAAGTAGTGATATTCCGCATACATTGTACCATTACTATCAAACCAAATTTAACCAAACTGTACACAAAACCCAAGACAGTATTAAAGCTGTACTTGCTACAGCTGATGATGCCAAAATGCTTGCTATTAAAGCTGGCGACCCACTGCTGTTGGTATCACGAATTACCGAATCAATCGAAGGTAAGCTAATTGAATACCGCCAAAGCAAATGCCGTAGCGATCATTACCACTATCAAATTGAACTTGATTAATTAAAAGCGTGTTTAGTGCTAAAAACTCACTTTAGCGCATAATAATTAAATATTTTTTAAAGGCAGCAAACGCTGCCTTTTTGCTGCCTGTAGGTTTTTTAACCCACCCATTTACTACTTTGCTGTTAACACAGTATTGACACTGTTTGATTCGTATAATAACTTGTGTCTTATACAAGACCTGAGTCATTATGCATTTTTAACAGGAATTCCCAATGAGTTCATTAAATAATATCCCTCCAGTAGGGTTCGGTTTATGGAAAGTAGCACAAGAAGATTGTGCGCAAACGGTATACCAAGCCATTAAGGCTGGTTACCGCCATCTTGATTGCGCATCAGACTACGGTAACGAAGAACAAGTAGGCGATGGCATAGCCCAAGCAATAAACGATGGTTTATGTACTCGCGAAGAATTATGGGTAACATCAAAACTGTGGAATACCTTTCATGCACCAGAGCATGTTGGCCTCGCGATTGATAAAACACTGAGTGATTTAAAGCTAGATTACCTAGACTTATACCTAATTCATTTTCCGATTGCGCAAACATTTGTGCCAATAGAAACCCGCTATCCACCAGAGTGGTTTGTTGACCCAGACGCGCAAAATCCACAAATGGAGCTGGCAAAAGTGCCGCTATATTTAACGTGGCAAGCAATGGAAGAGCAAGTACATAACAACAAAGCTAAACGCATTGGAGTATGTAATTACTCAAGCGCACTGCTTCACGATTTAATGACCTACGCAAATATCAAACCCGCTATGTTGCAAATTGAGTCGCACCCTTATTTAACGCAAGAGCGATTAGTAAGATTAGCTAAGCAGTACGATATTCCGGTTACTGCGTTTTCACCACTGGGTGCGCTTTCATACCTTGAGCTAGAAATGGCTGATAAAACTGAATCAGTTCTTGAGCAAAGCGTTGTTAAAGCGGCTGCACACAATCATGGCAAAACGCCAGCACAAGTAGTTCTTCGTTGGGGCGTGCAACGCGGCACAGCCATTATTCCAAAAACTTCAAAACTTGAACGCATGAAAGAAAACCTCGCACTGTTTGATTTTGAATTAACAGAGCAAGAAATGGCGCAAATTTCTGCGCTTAACAGTAATCGCCGATTTAACGACCCTGGGCACTTTTGTGAAGCTGCCTTTAACCGTTTTCACCCAATTTACGATTAGGAACATACAATGTCAGCTACCGAAATTAACTACGCCTCAGTGCCAACTCAATTAACATTCGATGATTCGGTTTTTCCGTGCATTGTGGTTAATAACAATAACGCCAGCACCGTTGAAGAAGCGGTAGCTTTCATTCGCGCGAATAAAAGTGAACTGGCTACAAAGCTTCGCAGCTCAGGTGCTGTGCTGTTTCGTGGCTTCCCGGTAAATAGCGCCGAAACCTTTGATACTTTTTCAGCAGGATTTGATTACGACAATTTTACTTATAAAGAGTCACTGTCTAACGCGGTACGTATTAATTTTACCGAGCGTGTATTTACAGCCAACGAAGCGCCAAAAGATGTAGAAATATACTTACATCACGAAATGGCGCAAACGCCTATTTCGCCAAGTAAGTTATTCTTCTTTTGTAAATCGGCCGCAGAAGAAGGTGGTGCAACACCTCTTTGCCGATCAGATAAGTTATTTAGCGCATTAAAAGAATACGACAGTAAACTTGCCCATGATTTTGAACACAAAGGCCTAAAATATACCACCTATATGCCAGCCGCTGACGACGCAACATCAGGCCAAGGCCGAAGCTGGAAAAGTACGCTAAGTGTAGAAACCAAAGACGAAGCACATAATAAATTAACCGAACTTGGTTACGAGTGGGAATGGCTTGAAGACGGCTCACTAAAGGCCGTTACACCGGTACTGCCTGCTGTAGTAACTCTTGAAAACAATGTACAGGTTTTTTATAACCAACTGATTGCCGCTTACATGGGCTGGAAAGGTGTACGCGATAACCCATCAATTGCCATTACCTTTGGTGATGGTAGTGCCATTCCTAAAGCAGGACTTGATAAAATTGTTGAGCTTTCTAAAGTATTTACCTTTGATCTTGCATGGCAAGACGGTGATGTTGCTTTAGTTGATAACGAAATGGCTATGCATGGTCGTCGCCCTTTTACAGGTGAACGTAAACGCCAAGTGTTAGTAGCACTTACCGCAGCAAAAGCGTAATGCAGCGTTTAAGTGGTAAATTAAGCAGTAAAATATCACCTTTATGGCAAGGCGCCAGCATTGCTGCAATGACTGGCCTTGCCGCTTTATTTTTGAGTGAGCATTACGGCGCGCCAGCCATGCTGTTTGCTTTGTTACTGGGTATGGCAGTCTCATTTTTGTATCAAAGCGATAGCCCTTGCGCCAAAGGTATCGACTTTACTGGCACCACGGTTTTGCGCGTCGGTATAGTACTGCTAGGCACACGCATAGCACTGGGAGATTTAGTAACACTGGGTTGGCAAACCGCACTTATGCTAGCGGGCGCTATATTTACTACTATTATTTTAGGCGTAGTACTAGCACGCGCATTTGGCTTGCAAAAGCGCTTTGGTGCACTTACAGGTGGTTCGGTTGCTATTTGTGGAGCGTCTGCTGCGCTGGCTATCTCGTCTATTATGCCAAACAGCGAACATAAAGAACGCGACACCTTATTAACCGTTATTGGCGTAACAGCCATGTCGACTCTAGCTATGATCCTTTACCCTATTGTGGTTAATTACCTTGAATTTGACGCGCATAATGCAGGCGTATTTTTAGGCGGCACAATACACGATGTAGCGCAGGTAGTGGGTGCTGGTTATTCGGTATCACCTGAGACAGGCGATATAGCAACCCTAACTAAGCTTGTGCGTGTTGCTATGCTACTACCCGTTGTGCTTATTATGATGGTTGTTATTAATCGCTCAAATAAAGAAAAACACGGAGAATTACCTAAAGTACCTGGTTTTTTAATTGGCTTTGTCATACTCATGATAATAAATAGCTGCTTTTCTCTTCCTACAATAGTACTTGAAACCGCTAACGAACTTTCGCAGTTCTTTTTAATTTCGGCTATTTCAGCCATAGGTATGAAAACTAATTTAGGAAAACTTACCGAAGTAGGCATGAAACCCATTATTTTAATTGTGGCTGAAACACTTTGGATTGCGTTATTAATACTTGGATTTGTAATTTGGAGCTAAAGAATTACATTATTTAGGGTATATCTCAAAAAAAATTAGTAGGTAATTAGGTCATGTTTTAACCAATTAAAAGCTGTATTTTGCCTACTTTAAAACTACGCACAAAAACAGGCTTAACGTATTGATTAAACAAAGCTTACCTTTATTTTAAAAGTATAAAATATCATCTTAATCATAACTAATTAGTTAAAAAAACAACAAACATATAAAGTACTTACTCTAAAATAAATTTACAATAGGGCTTGGTATATACTTTAATTTACTGTTATCCTGCCTCGCATCGGGTTGACAGAAAACCCTATTTATTTGTAAGTACCACGTTGTTTTAGTAATAATCCTTCGCGTTATCCTCAGTTAAATGTATGTTTTCTTCCTGTTAAATTGCCTAATTTAAGGCGCACTTTTATTAATCCTTAGGATACTATTATGTCTACAACTACAACTGGTACAGTTAAATTTTTCAACGAAGCAAAAGGTTTTGGTTTCATCGAGCAAGAATCTGGTCCTGATGTTTTCGCACATTTTAGCGCAATCTCTGGCGACGGTTTCAAAACTTTAGCTGAAGGCCAACGTGTACAGTTTACTGTTACTCAAGGTCAAAAAGGCCCACAAGCCGAGAACATTGTTAGCATCTAATTGCTTTCGTTAAAATGGGTTAGCAATAACCCATTTTGAATACTAGTTTGAAAGAAGTTTTGTTTTATTTGTTAGTACCGAGTTGTTTTAGTAATAATCCCACGCGATATCCTCAAGTTAACTATTTTTTCCGGCTCAATCGCCTCTTTTCAGGCACACTTATATTAATTTTTTAGGATACATATTATGTCTAATACAACTACTGGTTCAGTAAAATGGTTTAACGAAGCAAAAGGTTTTGGTTTTATCGAGCAAGAATCTGGCGCAGACGTTTTTGCACATTTTAGCGCAATCTCTGGCGACGGTTTCAAAACTTTAGCTGAAGGCCAACGTGTACAGTTTACTGTTACTCAAGGTCAAAAAGGCCCACAAGCCGAGAACATTGTTAGCATCTAATTGCT
>NZ_JACJFD010000009.1:116820-130652 GCF_014164415.1 Pseudoalteromonas sp. SG43-1
GCACATTTTAGCGCAATCTCTGGCGACGGTTTCAAAACTTTAGCTGAAGGCCAACGTGTACAGTTTACTGTTACTCAAGGTCAAAAAGGCCCACAAGCCGAGAACATTGTTAGCATCTAATTGCTAAACAATTTAGTGGGTTAGAGATAACCCACTAATATATTTACCTTTATAATTATTTAGTCGAATATCTTCAAAACCTCCTCTGTAAATATTTTCCAAGCGCAATCTCATTTGTATACACAACTCATTAATTAGTACATTTTTAAACACATTTACTACTATCTCTCTTGAGCGAAAGCGTTGTATTGCCTACAATAGCGCATACTTCATTCAATATAGAATATGACCATGAACGACACTACCGCAAAACCTGCTTTACCAGATCGCCTTTCTATCAACCCACGTAGCCCACATCATGTGGAAGAAGTTTTTGAACACGATATTGGTATCACGTTCAACGGCAAAGAGCGTTTTGATGTTGAAGAATACTGCATCAGTGAAGGTTGGATAAAGTTTGCATCTCCAAAAGGGCTTGATCGTCGCGGACAACCTCTTTTACTTACAAGAAAAGGCACTGTTGAAGCCTTTTACAAGTAAGCTAATAATGCTTACTAAAAAAGCGACACCTTATTAGGTAGTCGCTTTTTTTGTGCATTTTTATAACTCATTTAATAGGTTTAGCTTTATTCATGCTCAACCTGATGAAGTTTCATTATAATTATTTAAAAAGTATGTTTGAATAACGCCATATAGTTTAGATATACAGAAACCCACAATGAATAAAGTAATTATTTTAGATGGCGGCATGGGACGTGAACTTAAGCGCATTGGCGCACCGTTCTCACAGCCACTTTGGAGCGCACAAGCACTAATAGAAGCCCCGCATTTTGTAACCCAAGCACACCAAGGTTTTATAGATGCCGGTGCTGAAATAATTACAGCTAACAGCTACGCCTGTGTGCCCTTTCATTTAGGTGAAGAGTTATATCAAGCTCAAGGCGCAGCCCTTGCACAGCAAGCTGCCGTTATTGCAAAAGAAGTAGCTCAAAATGCTAAACAAAATGTATTAGTAGCAGGTTCATTACCACCAGCATTTGGCTCTTACCGCCCTGAACTATTTGAAAGCGAACGCGCATTTACTATTTTAGATACACTATACAAAGCGCAAGACGAGCACGTAAATTTATGGATTGGCGAAACTATATCGAGTATTGAAGAAGCGCACGTTATGGCAAGCGTCCTTAAAGGCTCAAACAAGCCATGTTATTACGCATTTACTTTAACTGATGTGATAAGCGAGCAAGCGACACTTCGCTCTGGTGAGCTGGTAAGTGACGCAGTAGCGGCTTTGCTTCAACAAAATGTTGCTGGTATTTTCTTTAACTGCTCAATACCTGAAGTTATAGATCAAGCCTTTAGCGATACCAACGCAGTATTAGCCAAGCAAAATAAAAGTGTTGTTTTAGGGGCGTTTGCTAATGGCTTTACACCTATAGCACGCGATTACAAAGCCAACGAAGGCTCACAAGCGTATCGCGATATTTCACCTTCAGAATATCTAGACTTTGCTAAAAAATGGCATAGCCAGGGCGCAAGCATTATTGGTGGCTGCTGTGGTATAGGCCCTGAGTTTATTGAAGTGCTGGTAAACTGGAAAAAGAAACTTGAAAGCGCCTAAGCTTTTAGTGCTTTTTAGGGCTTATTGGCTACACCAATCGTGTTAAGTTATTAGGCATTTATAGCGACAGATAAATAGCGTGATAATAAGGCATAAATATCGACATGTAGCTGTTCTACATGAGAAATTTATAACGCTGTTAGCGCTCTATTTAGCACGCTAGAATGATTAAATATTTAAGTCGATTGGTGTCATTCCCAACACCCAATCAAGCCCTTGTATTGCTGTAGTAGGAAATGCGGTTGCATGGCTCGCCCCTTCAATAACAACGCTTTTTAATTCAATATTGTCACTGCTAAGTGCATTAATTTTTTGCGTTAATAGCTTTGCCCCTGCCACCATATTTTGCCCTTCACCAAAGCTTGGCGTTTCCTTTGCCCCTACCGATATATAAACCTTTGTAGGCACTTTAGGCTTATGTGCTTGTAGCGCTAATACTGCATTGCTGTTAAACCAAACCGATGGGCTGCCAATAATATAATTGTTAAATAAATCGGGCATCGTAAATAAAATAGTGGCACCAAATAACCCGCCTAAAGAATTACCTATATAGGTTTTTTGTGTGCTACTTGCTCGGTAGTTACTTTGTATAAATGGCAGCACAGTATTTTTTAAAAACAGCGCATGATTTTGAGCGTTACCGGTTTGCTTTTCCCAGCTTTGAGCCTTATTTGGGGTGTAGTCTCTAATTCGACTATTAGACCCTCTAGATCCTTTTTCGTAGCTAATGGCCACAATAATAGCCTCTTGCATATTGCCGCTATTCATAGGAAACCGTGTAGCACCCGCCACAATAGGAAACGTATACGGTGCATCGGTTAAATAAATAACTGGATATATTTTTTCAGGATGCTTTTTATATGACTTAGGGAGCTGAATAAAAACAGGATATACCCGTTTAGTAGCAGGCTCAGTTAACTCAATAACACTACTTCTAGGGATTTGGTACGGGGTATTTGCGCTTAATTTAAAACACATTAAAGCGCAGAGTAACAGCAAGTATTTTAAAGCAGTATTCATTTATATTAATTAACCTAAGCCAAGCGTAATAATCGATATTGAATGACTACTTTAACTCACTTTTAGCTTTAGGCTATTAAAAAAAAAGTTAAATATTGAAAGGCAGTGCTACATGTTAGCTGTTTGTAGCACTGATAACGCTAAGCTGCCTGATCAGTTTCAGCGCTTGAACACGGGCAGTTATCGTCATTTTGTTTAAGGCATTGTTGGTAATTAAACCAATGAGCTACAGCAATAAAGGCCGACCCAATTAAAGTAAACGCTTTTTCGGCGACCTCATGTCCTAGCAATACCGCACATATCATAAAGGCTAACCCAATAACGCCGCAGGCCATATAACGTAAACGCTTATGCTTTTTACAGCCTAAGCTTAATGCCAATAAACTTGTTGGCAGTACTGCCGCAAGAATCCATAAATGAAATTGTTCACTATCTATTTGCAGTACAGCAAAGCTTGGCAATAGCGCTAAAATAACCGGGGTTGCAAAACAATGTACTGTACACATTAACGATAACCCAATCGCCATACGATCCATAACACTTTGACTCGACTTCATTACTTCCTCTACTCATCAATTTTTTAAACAACGGCTTTACGTTTTAAAAGGCATTTAAGTAACAATAGTTAATTACTATTGATACATTATAACATTTCCCACATAATTGATATAATATAACATCCACCAAGGTAGTCAAATGAAACGTAGATCACAATTAGCTGTTCTCATAGCAGCTTTATTACCTGCAAGTGTGCTTGCATCCACAATAGAGGGCGTTGTTTTAAACAACAAAGGTAAAGTAGTTACCAATGCAACAGTAGAAGTTGAAGGCTCAGACCTTAAAGTAACCACCGATGAAAACGGTAAATTTGTAATAGCAGAGCTAAACAATGGCTTAAAAGAGCTACATGTTGTAGCCCCTGGTTATGCGCATCTCCATCTAGATATAACAATAACGAATGATGATAACCAATCGGTTACTTTTAATTTAAAGCGCTCGCCTATTGAAGTTATTGATATTGAAGCAACCCCTATTCATATGTCGGCAATGGAATCTGCGTCGCCTGTTAGTGTTTTATCTGGCGAACAACTAAGGCGCCAACAAGCCGCAACCCTTGGCGATAGCCTTGAAAAACTCCCAGGCGTTAATACAAATTTTCACGGAAAAGTAGCCAGCACACCTATTATTCGTGGCTTAAGCGGCCCGCGTGTACTCATTACTCAAAATGGCCTTGATGTCAGTGATGTATCTCGCGTTGGCCCCGATCACTCTGTTGCTTCGGAGGCGTCTACCGCACAACAAATTGAAGTTTTACGCGGCCCAGCAACACTGTTTTATGGCAGTGGCGCAATTGGTGGCGTAGTAAATGTGGTAGATAACCGCGTACCAACCGACAGTACAACACGCGGCGAGTGGAACGTAGAACATAACTCTGTTGATAACCAAAAAGTGGCCTCGTTTAATGCCACCACTGGCACAGACTCGGTGGCATTTTATGCCGATGCTTTTTGGCGTGAAGCTGATGACTACGAGGTACCTGTAGCCGCAGCTATAGATAACGACGGTGAAGGCCATAGTGGCGATTACAAAGTTGAAAACAGTAATGAAGAGTCTGATGGTTTTACTGTTGGCGCTAGCTATTTAATGGATAACGGCTTTATTGGCTTAGCAGTAGAGCAATTTAATCGTCAATACGGTATTCCAGGCCATACGCACGGCGAGGAAGAAGAGGAAGAACACAGCGACGAAGAAGAAAGCGTATTTGCTGATTTAGAGCAAACTAAAGTGCAATTATTAGGTGAGTACAACCTAGATAATAAATGGCTAAACAAAGTTAACCTGCGCGCTGGCCATACCGACTACGAACACGCTGAAATTGAAGGTGGCGCTGTAGGCACCACATTTAAAAACGAAACAAACGAATTACGCATAGACCTACTGCATAACCAATTTAACGAATGGAATGGCGGTATTAGCTTTCATTACAAGCAAAGCGATGTTGAAGCACAAGGTGAAGAGGCTTTTACGCCTCCATCTAAAACCGAAAGCTTTGCTGTAGCGTTAATGGAAGAAAGTCACTTTGGGGATTTTTTAGTGCAGTTAGGTGGGCGTATTGAGCGTGTAACAATTAAAGCAGGCGACGTATTACTGCCAAATATTAACGCTCACGCACATGATGAAGAAGGAGAAACCGACGAGCATGATCACGACCACGAAGAAAGCGCAGAAACCACTCGCGTATTTGACGTAGAGCATGAATTTACGCCAATCAGTTTATCGGCAGGGGTAGTATGGGATTTTACATCTAACTATAACTTAGGCCTTTCTGTGTCGCGCTCTGAACGTGCGCCTTCTGCCTCTGAATTGTTATCGTTTGGGCCGCACATTGGTACTGGCACATACGAAGTAGGCGCACTATTTGATTTAGATGAAGATGGCCATTTGGGTTTATCTGATCAAGCAATAGATCTGGAAACAGCCAATAATATCGATTTAACCCTACGTAAAACTCAAGGCGATGTTGGCTTTATTCTAAATGCCTTTTACAACCAAGTAGATAACTATTATTACCAAATAGACACTGGTTTATACGCAGAAAGTGGACACGACCATGGCGATGAAGAAGAAGGCGCTGACGAACACGACCATTCATCAGAGCTACCTGTTTATTTATTTAAAACAGACGACGTAATTTTACACGGTTTTGAAGCGCAAATTGCGTGGCAATTAACCGATGAATTTAAAGTAGATTTATTCTCTGATTACGTGCGTGCACGCCTTAAAGACGGCGGCGATTTACCCCGTACACCACCGCTTCGTTTTGGTAGCGAGTTAAGCTATCAAACAGATAAATTAAGTGCGCATATTCACGTTACTCGCTATCAAAAGCAAGACCGCACAGCCCCACAAGAAACAGCCACAGGCGGTTACACATTGGTTGATGCAAGCATCTCTTATGACCTTTCAGTATTAAACCAAGATATGTCTGTGTACCTACGAGGCACTAACTTAACAGATACAGAAGCACGCGTGCACAGCTCGTTTGTAAAAGATATAGCACCACGTCCAGGGCGTAGCTTTGCGCTAGGCATTCGCGGTTATTTTTAAAATAATTTTAAATAAAGGGAAACTAACATGAAAGAACTATACAAATTAAAGCTTATTGCACTGGCCATTAGCGCTACATTTATAACAGCCTGTGGCGATGCAGAAACCAACATTGTAGAAAAAGATCCGATTGTTGTAGAAGACGAGCACGATCATGACGATGATGATCACGACCATGATGATGGCTACACAATTGATTCATTAGGCAGATTAGCTGTGCTTGCAGGCGATAGCAACGAAGCCAGCTTTTATGACCTAGATGACAACGCTTTACTTGAAACATTTACCCTGACGAATGATTCAAACACACTGTCGTCATCACCTGATTTTCGTTATGCCGTTATTGCAAGCCGCGCACAAGATTACCTAGGCTTTATTGATGGTGGTTTATGGCGTGAAGACCATGGCGAGCATTTACACGACTATGAGCAAAGCCCAGCAGCTAGCAGTTATGAGCTAACAAGTGGCAGCCGCCCTACTCACCTTGTAAAACATGACGGCCAATTAGCTGTTTTTTATGATGGTGATGCAGACTCAGGCACGGTTGCCTCTGTTGAAGTATTAACAGATAACGACATAACCAGCGCAACAGCAACGCTACCGGGTATTAGCTACGATATTAATATGCACGGTGTAGCAGAGCCACGAGGAGAGCATTTATTATCAACACTTCGCCGTGATGACAGCGAAAGCACATCGGTTGCTAAAGTACTGCCAGACCAAGTAGGTGTTTATCATTTTCATGATGGTGAATACGAGCTTGAACAAACCTTAGAAGTTACGTGCCCTGATTTACACGGCGCAGCACAAAACCACGATTATGTAGTATTTGGCTGTAGCGATGGTGTGTTATTAGCCCACCAACAAGATGATGAATATGAAGCTGAAAAAATAGCGAATATTGCAGCTGTTGGCGATTTACGTATTGGTAGTATTTATGGCCACGAAGATAGCGAGACCTTTATTGGCGTAGCGTCTGGCCACGGTGGGGGCGAAGCCGTAATTGTAACTATTAACCCAGCAACAGCTCAAATGGAAGAACTAGAATGGCAACAAGCCGATGGCGCAAGTGCTGTGTCGTACTCTTTTTCAGCCCATGGAGAGCACTTTTTAATATTAGACAGCTTAGGCTTTTTAAATGTATTTAGCGCACACGACCATGATGACGAAATGCACTGGGAGCTTGAAGGCCAAGTTGATATTACCGAGCAAGATGTATCAACTATGCCAGAGGGCATGAGCTTTAGCATGACAGTGGCGCAAAATGGTCAGTTTGCTTATGTAGCCGACCCGATTGCTCAGCACGTTGTGCAAGTACACTTAGAAGACTTAGAAATTGAAAGTGAGGTTGAGCTTACTTTTGCCCCAAGTGCAATTACTTGGCTGGGTATTGCGCAAGAGGAAGACGATCACGAGCATTAATTTAAAACTAGCGCTTTAAGTTAAACCCACAAAGTAAAAAACCCGTAATTAGGTTTACTAATTACGGGTTTTTTACAGCTATTTATTTAGCTCTATTGTTACTTACGGCGCCAGCCACTCCATACATCATCTATATCATCGGCTTTATTTTTTTTCTTTTTCTTTTTCTTGCCTGTACCTTCTGGTTTTGCCATTGGCTTTTCATTTTTAAGCGCCTGTGCAGCATCAAGGTTAGCTTGGTTTACAGCAAAGCCTGTAACCCCTTCACGCTCTAAGCGTAGTTTGTTTTTCTTCTCAATAATTTTAAAGTGATGAAAGTCTTCATAATCAATTAACGATAACGCTAAACCAACTTCACCAGCACGGCCGCTTCGGCCAATACGGTGCATATAATCAGAAGGGCTGCGTGGTAGGTTAAAGTTTATTACCACTGGCAGCTTCTCAATATCTAAACCACGTGCAGCAATATCGGTTGCGATAAGTACTTCGATTTCGCCCGCTTTAAATTTTTCTATTACGCGAGTACGCTCACTTTGGCCTTTATCGCCATGGAAAACTTGTGCATTAACACCGCGCTTTTCAAGTTTACTAGCTAAATGCTCACAGTCTTTTTTCGCGTTCACAAAAATCAGCGCTTGGCGCCATTTATGCGTTTTAATTAAATGTGCTAAAACTGTGGTTTTTTCACCTTTGTTTACGGTAAAAACACGCTGTACTAAGGTGCTTTCATCTTTGTTTTGTACTTGTATTTCAACTGGGTCGTTTAAAAGCTCTTGCGTTAATAGCTTAACTTGCTCAGGGAAAGTTGCTGAAAACAACATGGTTTGTTTTTTAGCAGGCATTAACGCTAAAAGCTCAGCAAGCTCTTCAGTAAAACCAAGGCTTAGCATGCGGTCGGCTTCATCAAGCACAAGCGTATTTAGTTTATCGAGCTTAATAGCATTGCTTGAGATTAAATCGAGTAAACGTCCTGGTGTTGCCACTATAATATCAGCACCGCCACGAAGAGCCTGCATTTGTGTATTAACCGATACACCACCAAACACAGCTACTGTTTTAATCGCGCCATTAAAGTTTGCAGAGTACGATTTAACACTATCGGCCACTTGCGTAGCAAGCTCACGGGTAGGTACCAAAATAAGCCCCGTTACAAAGTTACCTTTGCTGGCAGTATTTTTAGCGCCCTGCTCAAGGAAAGCTTTTTGCAACATAGGTAATGCAAACGTTGCTGTTTTACCTGAACCGGTATTTGCCCCTGCAATTAAGTCACTTCCCGTCAAAATACTCGGAATTGCTTGTGCCTGAATAGGTGTAGGTTGTGTGTATTCAAGATCAGACAATCGAGCAATTAGCTCTGGAATTAGGCCAAGTTCGTTGAAATTACTAGGATTTGCGGCTGAGGTCATAAAATTTGCGGGCTCATTACTAAAATAGCCTGCAATTTTAGCGTATTTATTACCCGTTAAGTAGGGGTTAGTGATTTTAATGTGGTTTTAGAAAAAAAGAAAAGCTGTTACTCCCTTTTCTCTTTAAATATATAACAATCGAGTTGGATTAAAAAGTGGTTATATTTCGTCTTTGCCTAAAGCTATTTGTAGTCTAGCTTTTGTTTCTTTTAAGTAATTTATATAAGGGTATGAGTCATCTGCAATTGCTAGAGCAGATTCCATATTTTCAAGCGCTTGACGAGTATCCCCCTGCATTTCATAGCCATAAGATAAGGCTGAAAGCGCATCGACTGATTTTGGGTAGTTTTTTTTATTGTACTTAAACACCTCTATAGCGCGGGTAAACTGCTTGCTGCTCGTTAAGTTATAACCGAGTGATCTAACAGCGCGGTCTGGTGGCGCAACCTGCTCGCCCCATTGTTGAGATAAGTTTTGATAATAAGCATCAATAGAGGCTACATCGTCAGTTAAATCACTTATGGGCATTTGTTTAGGCAAAAATAAGTTGTGATAGGCATTAAATGCACCAGCAACGGAAGTCAGGTTATGCGAGACACCGTCAAACGCATTACTAAAGAAGCGTAGCTCTCGCACTTTATGCGATTGCAGTGATTGCTGTAATTCATCGTATCTTTCACGCATTATGCCGGCTTCTTCGCCAATATTGATATAAACGTAGTTATTCAGGTCTTTTGTTTTAGCTATAAACGATTTTGTACTTTTTACCGATGCGCCATAGTTCCACCAAACGGCAGGGCTGTAAGCAATATGCGCTTGGAAAAGCTCAGGGTTAGCTTGCATAGTATAAAGTGCAAACACGCCTGCTGCTGAGCCCCCAGCAATCACATTAAAGTTATGCGTACGATAGTTTTTATTAATTAAGGGCATAAGCTCTTGCTCAATAAATGCTAAAAACCTTGCTGCACCACCACCTTCACCTACCGGGCCTTGTGGCTCTTTATTAACTGTGGGGTATAAATCTCTTAAGCGATTGGTGTTTTCAATAGCGACAATAATAACCTCAGGCGCAAGATTATTATTTTGCAGTCGATCCATTACAGCACTTATAAGCGGTATGTTACCCGCGCCATCTAGGCGATAAATAACTGGATAAACTTTGTTTGGATTAGCTTGGTAACTCTTTGGAAGTTGAACTACAACGGTACGTAGCTCATTTAAAATTACTGAATTGATAGTATGCGTTTGTTGCTTATAGCTAATGGTTTGCTGTTTTAAATCAGGCTCTGCAAGTGTGTTATTAGAAACTATAAATAAGCTATATATAAAAATAGCAGTGAATAAACGCATAGCTAATCCTTTAGAAAATAGTGTGTTATTTAATCTAACAGGCTTTGAGGTACAAAAAAAGGCGCATCGAGCGCCTTTTTAGTTTTAACTAATAAATAATAACCTATTGATTTTACTCAACCGTAACAGATTTAGCTAAGTTACGAGGTTGGTCAACGTCGGTACCTTTAATTACCGCTACGTAGTACGACAGTAACTGTAATGGCAGTGTGTAAACAATTGGCGCAATAATGTCGTCAGTGTGGTTTACGTTGATAACACGCATTGTGTCGTCTGACTCAAAGTGTGAATCTTTATCTGCGAATACGTAAATAATGCCGCCACGTGCGCGTACTTCTTCTACGTTTGATTTAAGCTTTTCTAATAACTCATTGTTTGGTGCTACAACAATAATTGGCATGTCAGCATCAATAAGTGCGAGTGGGCCATGTTTTAGCTCGCCCGCTGCGTAGGCTTCTGCGTGAATGTACGAAATCTCTTTAAGCTTAAGCGCACCTTCCATTGCGATTGGATATTGTGAGCCACGACCTAAAAACAGTGAGTGATGCTTGTCGGCAAATTCTTCTGCAAGGTCTGCAATGCCATCTGCAAGCAGTAATGTTTCTTCAAGCTTAGCAGGTAGTACTTTTATAGCATTAACAATAGCACTTTGATCAAGCTGTTTTTCTTGAGCTATAGACGCAGTAAGCATTAACAAACCAACTAATTGCGTTGTAAATGCTTTAGTAGAAGCCACGCCTATTTCAGCGCCAGCTTTAGTCATAAAGGCTAGGTCTGATTCGCGTACAAGCGATGAACCAGGTACGTTACAAATGGTCATTGAGGCCATGTAACCTTGCTCTTTAGCTAGGCGTAATGCAGCTAGCGTATCGGCAGTTTCACCCGATTGAGAAATAGTAACAAGTAAGCTATTTTCATGAACAAACGACTGACGGTATCTAAATTCAGAAGCTATTTCTACATTACAGCTAACGCCTGCAAATTGCTCAAGCCAATAACGTGCAACCATACCTGAATGGTAAGACGTACCACAGGCAATAATTTGCACGTGTTTTACGTCTTTAAATATTTGCTGAGCGCTTTCGCCAAAGGCATCAATTGCTACGCGGTCGTCGTTTAAACGCCCTTCAAGGGTATTACGTACCGCAAGTGGTTGCTCGTAGATTTCTTTTAGCATGTAGTGGCGGTAGTCGCCTTTGCCTGATGCATCTTGTGTAATGTTTGACTCAATCACTTCACGCTCTACAGCGTCGCCATTTTCATCAAAAATTTCTACTGTGTTACGTGTAATACGCGCTACATCGCCTTCTTCTAAAAAGATGAAGCTACGAGTAACAGGTAATAGTGCTAACTGATCAGAAGCTATAAAGTTTTCGCCAAGGCCTAAACCAATAACAAGAGGGCTACCTGAGCGCGCTACAATGATTTCGTTGTCGTTCGCTTTATCAAATACAACTGTACCAAAAGCGCCTTCAAACTGTTTAACAGCAGCTTGTACTGCTGTAAGTAAACTAGTGTGCTGCTTACGAAGCTTATGAATTAAGTGCACCATTACTTCGGTATCGGTTTCAGATAGAAACTCGTAGCCTTCTTCTTTAAGCGATGCGCGTAAGCTTGCGTGGTTTTCAATAATACCGTTGTGCACAAGTGCTAACTGGTTGTTTGATACATGTGGGTGTGCATTTGCTTCTGTAACGCTACCATGTGTTGCCCAGCGCGTATGTGCAATACCTGTATGACCGCTAACACCTGCTTTTTCTAGAGCTGCTTCTACGTTAACTACTTTACCTACTGCTTTTACAGTATTTAGCGTAGAGCCTTCTAGTAGTGCTACACCGGCAGAGTCGTAGCCACGGTATTCAAGTCGCTTCAGCCCTTCAATCAGTATTCTATTTACTGGACGTTCTGCAACTGCCCCAACTATTCCACACATAATCTCTCCAATAATCTTGTATATTTACCACTTTGTGGCTACTCAATAAATTCAGCGCAAATTAGTTTTACACCACACGCCTCAATTGCTTTGCGCTTTTCATCTGCTAAGCCATTGTCGGTTATTAATGTGGTTACTATTTTCCACGGTAATTCTAAATTTGGTATTTTTCGGCCAATCTTATCTGATTCAACCATTACAATTACTTCACGAGCCGCTTTTGCCATTACTTGGCTCAAACCAACTAACTCATTAAAGGTTGTTGTGCCACGTTTTACATCTATACCGTCTGCGCCAATAAATAGCTGATCAAAGTCATAAGAGCATAATACGTTTTCGGCAACTTGCCCCTGAAACGACTCAGAATGCGGATCCCAAGTACCGCCAGTCATTAAAAGTGTTGGCTCGTTTTCAAGTGATAGTAAACGGCTCGCCACTTTAATCGCGTTAGTCATTACAACTAACCCGCGCTTATTTGCAAGCTCTGGGATCATAGCGGCCGTAGTACGCCCGCTATCAATAATAATGCGGTTATGATCTTTTATAAGTGCTGCAGCAGCCTTAGCTATTGCTACTTTTCGCTTAGAGTCTATTTCGTCACTTACAATTTCTTTAGGCAGTGCGATAGCACCGCCGTAACGGCGCAGTAATAAGCCACTTTTTTCAAGCGCGGTTAAATCTTTACGAATGGTTACTTCAGATGTTTGAAACTGCTCCGCAAGCTTTTCAACAGCTACTTCACCTAGCTCATTTACCTGAGTAAGTATTAAATGACGGCGTTGCTGGGTGTTTCGTTTGGTCATAAAGCTCGTAGATTAAGTTTCGTTTCGAAAGATGTGCAATTCTAAACGAAACTAATTAAATGGCAAGTGAACGAGCAAAAATAAAGCAGCTTTCAACGAGTAATAATAAAGGTAAAATAGTCACAGCATCTCTTAACTAAACAAAGAAACTTTAATGCAGCCATTTAATAGCTTAAACAAAGAGCTTTTAGCCCTACGTAAACAAACAGGCGAAATATGCCGACTCTTCAATAAAAGCCCGAGTAAAGGTAATTTAAAACGCATTAAAGAGCTATTCGCTCAATGCGGTGAAGGCGTAATTATAGAGTCAGGGTTTCATTGCGATTATGGCAATCAAATAGTTATTGGTGATCGTACTTTTATAAATATTAATTGCACACTCCTAGATTCGCCATTAGCCAATTACTCAATCACCATAGGTGATGACTGTTTAATAGGCCCGAACGTTCAGCTTTTATCTGTGTCACATGCTACTAATCCAGCAGAAAGGCTTAATAAAGAAAACTTTGCAGCCCCTATCGCGTTAGGCAATAACGTATGGATTGGCGCAGGCGCTATTATTTTAGCGGGTGTGAGTATTGGTGAAAATAGTATTGTGGGTGCAGGATCTGTAGTAACTAAAAATGTAATGGCTAATACCGTAGTAGCGGGTAATCAAGCTCGTGAAATAAGAACACTATAGTTATTACCGATGTGATTTTAACGTCGGGAGTCGCTGTGCTCGCCCGGCCTACGTGATGGGGGTTGCTGTGAGTGTGTGTTAATTGCGCACATTTTACTTTTCTGCAGACGTAAAAAAGCCCGACTGTTTCTAGTCGGGCTCTCTACAATTTGAAGCCTGGTAATGTCCTACTTTCACATAGCAAATGCTACACTATCATCGGCGCTGTTTCGTTTCACTACTGAGTTCGGCATGGAATCAGGTGGGTCCAAAACGCTATTGTCACCAAGCAAATTAGGGCGTTAATTCGTATATCTACGCATTAACTGAATTTGGAAAATATCTGATAATATTTTTTAAGTCTTTCTAAGTAATGTCTACTTTAGTCATATTAACTTCTGTCAAACTGTCGCATAAAACGCGTTTGGCGTTGTATGGTTAAGCCTCA